>DEQI01000255.1 GCA_002360295.1 Planococcaceae bacterium UBA3370 | reverse complement strand
ATAAAAATACGTAATTCTTCACGAACGGACCCGTTAGCTTAATAATTAAACTTTTTTACCATTCGTACTTGTTTTAAAATATGTCCATCAAACTCTGTATCTGATTCTTTAACTTTTTCAAACCCTTTAGCTTCATAAAAGTTCATGCCAATCTTATTATCTTTTTCAACGTTTATATAAATCTCTTTTATACCTTCTAATTCCTTAACCGCTTGTTGTATCAAAGCAGTTCCAATTCCTCTACCCTGGAATTCTGGATAAAGATAAATAGCAGCCAATTCGATCTTTCCACCATCCCTTACTGGGGAATAGTTTGCAAAACCTACAACTTTACCCTCAACTTCTGCAACATAAACAATAGAACGTTCTATACGTAGTTTCATACTTTCATCACTGTAATTTAATTTCAAGAAATTATTTTGTACTTCTAAGGGAATTATGCCCTCATATGTGGCATTCCAAGTTGTTTTCACTATGCTTTGAACTTGTTTTGTATCTTCATAGTACATCTTACGAATGGTAAAATTCATGTAAAGTCCCCCTTTAATAAGTCTGTATAAAATTATTAGACTAAAAAGTATAAAATCATTCTTCAACACTACTGCACTATAGTTTAAGTACAATCTTTCACAAAAACCACTCTATATTTCTATATGTATCCAAGTTTCCTAGGGATTCTCCCTCCATTTAATGGCACTTTAATGAAAATGAGTGCTGATCCTGTATTGGGCCAGTTCGTAAATAATCCAATCTTCTCCGACAGTTATGCATCGTTATGAAATAATTTTTAATAATGTCTGTGAAAACTAATGAGAACAGAGTTGGAATAGCAACAGAGATGTACTTTAGCATTTAATTTTATTCTTGTCTGAGTAAGCAAGAGGATTTTCACCGGTAACTAGAGAATTTTGAAAGAGACGAGGGGGAAGAATCATGAAAGAACTATTTAAGAATAAAAAGTTTGTTATTTTATGGTTAGCACAAGCGGCTTCTGGATTAGGAAGTACATTTGCCACATTCACTTTAGCATGGCTAGTATATGAGATGACAGGCTCAAAGGTCGCTATGGGGAGTGTTTGGGTATCATTTATGCTACCTAATATAATTATTCAATTATTTGCAGGTCCGTTTTTAGATCGATGGGACCGAAAAAAAGTGATGATTTTTTCAGAGTGGTCCAGAGCGGTGGCATTTCTTATTTTATTCATTTTCTTATCTTTGAATCTAGTAGAAGCATGGCACTTATATATAGTGTCTATAGCTATTGGGATTGCTCAGCCGATATTTTATCCGGCGAGTATGGCTTATGTAGCCGATATATTACCTAAGGAAAAACTAATAAAAGGTAACTCCTTTCTGGAAGGTACGGGGCAAATTATGATGCTTTTGGGACCAACATTAGGTGGACTATTAATCTCCGCTTTTGGAACAGGATCCGTATTACTCATCCTCATTATCTCACTAGGTGCTTCTGGTGCGTTACTAATGATAAATCCAAGTTCTAAGAAAAGGAAAATTGAAAAAAAGGAAAGCTGGTACTTTCAGTTTAAAGAAGGTCTACAATTTTACCGTGTCTATCCCGTATTGCTCGGGGTAGGATTAATGATGATGATCATTAATTTTAGTTCCGGAGCAGCTCAACCAATGTTTTTACCATATATTACAGATGAATTAGGCGGCACCGCTTTTCAATACGGTTTATTTACTTCAGCTTTTTCATTTGGCATGCTAGCTGGCACTTTGCTTACTGGAACATTAAAAGAGCCAGAGAACAGGAAAAGAGTCATGTTAGGAGCACTGTTCCTTAATGGGGTTTTATTTTTGGGGTTAGCTTGGACGCCATTTTATTGGATAGCTCTTGTTATTTCATTTGGACAAGGACTGTTTGCCATTGTCTTTAACATTAATAATACGACCCTTTATCAGCGAAGAGTACCTGAACATTTACGTGGTAGAGTTTTTTCGGTAAGAATCTTACTAGCTCAGACAGGGATACCTTTCGGTGCAGCATTAGGTGGCCTTTTTGCTGAATTATTTTCTATTCCAATATTGTTTACTGTCTTAGGATGCTTAATTGCATTTACTACCATAGTTTGCTGGTTCAATCCCATTTTTCAAAAACTTAATGATAAAGATGTGATCAACTTAGAAATGAATGAAGTGGGAGATCAAGTATAATTGGATTAAGTAATGGGGTTTTACATCGTATTCAATCGTAAAATCCTATCTCATACTTATTAATTGTTTAATATCTTTTTCTTCAGCAAGTCTTATTTTCATCAATAATCCCTCTCCTTCAGTTTTCCGCTTAGCTGAGCCTATATCTTTGTAGTCTCACCCTTTTCATACCCAAGTAAACTTGTATGACATCAATTCGCGCACCGTTATTAATCATATGCGTTGCATAGCTATGGCGTAGTTGATGAGGATGTGAGGTGTATAAGCTATTATCACAAAATTAAACTACGATTTTGTGAACTTCGCCTGTAAAAAACAGCACTAATCCCATCAATGAAATTAAGATACCAATATAAAAGGTCCAAGGGTTATCCTCTTTTTCCTTATCAAATGTAAAGTAGGTTAGTATACAAAAAATCAGCGTAATTATGGATAGACCGTATTGTGGGAAAAGGAATGCCAATATACTAAGAACAACCGCTATCATGCCATATGGATTTTGGATTCGAATATGCTTCATTTGTTCCTCAGTTAATTCCACATCTTGGTCTCCCCCAATATCAAATTTTTTCATTTTGTTAAGAAACTCAATTATTTTTTAAAAGATATCCATACTTCTCCTTTGAAATTAATAATAATTCTTTAAATATAGTACGAAAAAACAAATATAATAGTTTCAAAATTTTAGGATTTTCATTTCAAATAAATCCGTCCTTTCCCGTTCCCAAAATCGTATTTGGTATTTCCCTTGTAACAGAAAGATGACATTTATGAAGTATATAAGGCTGCACCTAATCAAAAATTATCTTTGTTCATATGAAGGCTGTTATCTCAATAATTAACGCTTCTACTACCTAGTGATTAAAAAACAGCTATGATTCCAAAAAACTTGGTTCATAGCTGTTTTGATTTGAGTATTTCGTTAATAGAATATTCAACTAAAGTCTCGTTCGACGGTTGGAACACAGTCACCCATACAATCACAAAAGTTTAAAATAACACTTTATACAATTTTTTAATATTAGATATGTTCCGTCTCATATAATTCTTAAATGCCCAATAAGTGCTGGTGTCATATCTTAGTCAGAGTTTTTTCAAAGACAGAGTAAATATTGCTCCGCCATCATCCTGATTGGCCGCTGTCAAGTCTCCATCAATCTTCTGTGCCGCAGAACGTGCAATGGCTAGACCAATTCCAAAGTTGCCACCTTTACCTTTGTAACAGCGCTCAAAGAGATGATGCAGATCTTTTTCGGAAATGCCGTCACCATCATCCGATACAGAGATGAAAACTTGATTTTCCTTAGGCAAAACGGAGATCATAACAGTCGTTTTAGCATAACGGATGGCATTGGTAAGCAAGTTATCCAACACTGTACTAATAAGTTCCTCCTCACCAAGAGCCATAACCTCGCTATCAAATGGAAGCAGCTTAAGAGAAATTCCTTTTTGAATTGCCAGACCATTCAATCGATCTAGACAATCTTCAATGGTGTCGGCAATCTGAACAGGGCCAAGAACAGGTTTCTGTTGATTGCTCTCCAGATTGGACAGAGTGAGCAGACTGTTGACTAACTCCGTGAGCCGGACGCTCTCTTCAAGAATGATGTGGGCCGCTTCCTGTGGTGGGCAAAATATCCCTTGTTCAATCCCCTGAGCATAACCGCTGATGGACATGAGAGGGGTCCGAAGCTCATGGGAGACATTTTGAAAGAAATTTCTCTGAACCTCATCGGCGCGCATAAGCTGAACGGACATCCGGTTCATAGATAGTCGCAGATCCTCCAACTCCTTCTGTGAGAAATCCGGTTCAATCTCCACAAAGTTTCCGCTTCCAATGCGTTCTGCTTCTCGGCATAGTCGGTGCAAAGGTTGAATAATACTGCGCGTAGTCATCCAGAGTATGGTGATGATTAGCAGGACGAACAGTATAGTTATGGCAAGCACCATGATACTAGCCTCTTTGACCCATGTGCCAATTTGAAAAGTTGGACAAAAGGCAATGAGGTATTTTATTCGTATGGACTCAGATGGCACTTTGTAGATATTGACAAGATATTTCTCTCCATCGCTTGCCGTAAATTCTACTGTGTCGTTGCCAACTATTGTGTCTGTACGTTGGATATATTGGGTAAATTCTTCAGCAAGGGGGGCAACTTCCGCACGTGATTGCTCATCCCGAGGATAAATAACCCGCATATGAGATTCTAAAATCATTAGTTGGGCATCCCCGCTCATTCGGGCAGCCAAAGGACTAACTTGGTACAGGAATTTTTTCTCCTGCTCTGTAATATTCGTACTGGTCGCATTGGTGCTGTTGGTCACATTAGCACCAGATTGCTCAAGAGTATCAGAGTTTTCAGTACTTTGACCAATGGCATCAGAACTGTCTGCATATGAAGTGATTCCACTGAAACCGACATCAAAACTACTTTTCATCAGCGGTATTAAATCCTGTTGAAAAGCCTCTAAGTTCTGAATTGCTTCGTTATAAGCAAACTGCTTTGCAGCTTGGTAGAAAACTAAACTAGAAATCGGTGGAAGCAACAAAAGGATGATCATGGTTGGAAACAGTTGCCGTCGGATCAAATTGTGTTTTTTCACGGAGTATCTCCTTCTAAGGAAATACGGAAGCCAAATCCCCAAACAGTTTCGATTCGTACCGGGCTTTGTAAAACTCTCAGTTTACGCCTGAGCCTCTTCACAAGATCGTCAGTGACACGTGTATCTGCATGCCAGTTTACTTGCCACAAAGCCTGTAATAACTCATCTCGGCTTACCGCTCGCTCTTGGTGCTGCACAAGATAGGCTAGAAAATCAAACTCGGTAGGGGTCAAGGATAGTGGCTTCCCATCCAAAAGCGCATTGCGGCGCTCAGGGAAAAGTTGAAGTGTTCCATAGACCAACTTATGGACTTCAACATTTGTCTGAACAGACTTTTGTGTGCGTCGCAGAAGAGAACGAACCCTGGCAACAAGCTCCAATGGAAGGAAGGGCTTGGTCAAATAGTCATCGCTACCCAACATCAGTCCAGTCACACGGTCATAAGGGCTGTCTTTGGCGGAGACAATGATGATGGGCAGATCAGCATTGGCCTTGCGCAACATGGAACAGATACTCAGGCCGTCTGTGCCAGGCAACATGATATCCAAAATGACCAAGTCGGGCAAACAGATACCACATGCCTCCAACAAGGTATCTCCATCCTCAAAAGTTTTAACCTCGAATTTCTCTTTGGAGAGAAAGGCGGAAATAAGATCCCGAATATTCTTCTCGTCGTCAGCAAGATATATTATTTGGGACATAGAAACACCTCTATCTTTTGTGTTTTCTTAATCATATCACTCATTCTACTTTTCTTGAAAACCTGCCACGAATTTGCCACAATTTCACCCAAGAATCACCTATTTATTTTGTGTTAGTCTAATTCAAGTAAGTACATTAAGATAATATATTTAGGAGGAAACATCATGAAAAAACGAAGTTTATCCTTGCTGACAGCACTGAGTCTACTTCTGAGTGCAGCGCCTACATATACAATGGCAGCAGGGAACGTAACTGCGAATCTTTCACTTTCAGAAGATACGACTTGGGAAAGTGAGCATCCGCCACTTTCAGAAACAACCAAGAAAGCTATTGCCGCCTATAAGAAGAACCCAACTGAAGAAAACAAGCAGGGGATTCTGAATGCGTTGAATGAAACTTACGATTGGGTTGTTCAGAACAAGAAGAATAATCTGTTAGAATATACCCAGACTCGTACGAAAAGAATCGACGCTTGGATGCGCACAATTATAAACGGAGGTATGCCCCCGTTTATGTCCCTCAGCACAGACAACAACAAGGGGACCGAACGACAAGTAGTTGCTGATGCCGTGGAAACCTACCGTGAAAATTCTTCTTCTTCTAATAACAGAGCGTTGGTAAGACAAGCTCTGGAGGCTTATTATGACGCTTTTCTGAAGGAACAGGAAGAGCATATCTACGAAACTGAAGAGTTGCGCGAGACGAGAATAGCGGCCTCTTTGGAATATTTCATTAGCGATCGCTTTAATCCACAAGTGAATCAATCAAATACAGTTACGCAGGAAGATGCATTGGCAGAAATCATAATCGCATACATCTCTGTGGGTGCGGAAGTTATTCCTGTAAATCCGGAAGCCCGTGTTCGAGAACGTGAAATCAATGCGGCCATCTCTAATGCTCAAGCGGTCTATTTGAACAATCCTACTGAAGAAAACAAAAACAAGTTACAAGAGGAGATTGCAAAAGCATTCCAGACCGCTTATGATGTTCGTCTCGAAGAATATGCTATAGCAGAAAATAAAGGAATTAATGGTGCAAGCACCTTATTCAACCAGATGTTGGACGCCGATTTTCGAAGCACAAAGTTCCAAGAACTAACGGAACAACTGAATCTTTATGGACGTATCGACCGTATGATTACATATGGAAGTAACACTTATGGAGACTGGACACCTCGAACGAAAGAAGAATCACAGGAACTTGCAGCGCTCTTAAACCTATACGAAGCATCTCCTACATCAGAAAATAAACAGGCTGTCAAGGACAAATTCTATGAGATTTATGCAAATATGCTCGTTGTTCAGAAAGCACATTTAGAAGAAACGCAAATAAAACTTAGTTCTTTTACCGAAGAAACACTACATGAGTTAATTGACTAATGAAATTGTGTTTGTCAACGAGTAATTGGAATTGGGATTGCAGCTATTGGCATGTTCGTTATGTATTTCTTCGGACATCCGTTAACATATCCAACTTTAGCTGTAGCACTACTATTAGTCGGAGCTGGTACTGCATCGTTAGCTGTTGCTTCTGCTCTCATCATGTTGGAAACGCCAACATCTAAAGCAGGAAATGCTACTGCAATTGAAGAATCCATGTACGATCTTGGTAACGTGTTTGGTGTAGCTGTTCTTGGGAGTCTTGCATCACTGCTTTATCGCTCCTATTTAGATATTGCAGCATTTTCATCCGATGGAATTGTTGGTGAATTAGCGCAAGTAGCGAACGAATCCGTTATAGGTGCTGTTGAGGTGGCTAAGATAACGGGCTTTACGCAGCTTGCTACAGAAGCTATCGCTGCGTTTAACGACTCTTTTGTAGCAACAGCCTTAATAGGTGGAATTATAATGATGATCGTAGCCGTTATTGTCTTCATTTTAATTCCTAAATCGCTAGATATTACAAAGCAAAAACATCACTAACAAACAACTACAAGTAACTAATAGGTATTTCTAGGGAACGAAGATATTTAAATAATTCGCTCTGTTAAATTTAAACGTTGTAAATAATTGCCAAAATAGAACTTCCGCTTTTATGGAAGTTCTATTTTTTATTTACTTATTCAACTAAAGCCTATCTAGTAAAAAAACGCCCATAAACCCTAATTAAAAAAATGTTAAAACATCAATCTTTATTTTAAATAATCGAACTTTGTTATAAATGATCAATCTTTTTTATCGCTTGGAATTAACAGGCTTTTAATTATTCGAATCATCCAAATTTCAGTAAATGATTTTCATATTATCCATTGGTCGCGCCTCTATCTTGTCATGTCTAGAAAAATAATCTGCTAATAGTTCTGTCATATCTGTTTGAATATCTTTTATAATAGGGCATTCTTTAAAATAATCAAAGTTCCCTGCCCCTGTAGCACGGTAGCTGTTCATAACAACTTCATAGGACTGTTCAGCTTGTAATGGTTGACCATTATACAACACTTTTATTACACGGTTTCCAACTGGCTTTGATAACTCAATCGTATAGTCTATGCCACTCCACATGTCGTAATTATAAGGCTGCTCTTTCGGTAAACGAAATGCTTGTGAAACAGTTGGACCACCTTGCTCTAATGTAAAATAAGTAGCTGATTGTTCTAATGCCTTCACGATATAGTTCCCCTTCACTAACAAAACCTTTAATGTATTCGGGTAAATATAGTTTGTTACTATATTTCTCATCGTAATCTCTTTAGAAAATCCTGTGCAAGTATCATTAAAAATAGAAGTACAAGATATTGGCGCACCTGACACTTCCATTTGTACACGATTAATAAATTCAACATATGTATGCCCTTTTAATCTAGCTTCAAATGGATTTTGGACAGACATATCACCTGCTATTTCCCCTATATTTTGATCTAACCATTTTTCTGTTTCCTCATAAATTGGACCAATACATGTTTTACTATGAGGATGTACCTTTACCGAAGCATCTGGATAAATAAGCTGAGGGATCGTTTGTTGTAAAATACCCTCCTCATTAAATAGTAGCTCTATTTTCCCTAATGCGCTTCCTTTAGTACCTGGTTGAACAATAGCTTTATCAAAAAGATGTTGAGCAAGTTCTCTATGTTGATGACCTGTTATTACGACATCCACATTGTCTAGCTGCTGACATAATTCATATCCTATATTTTCTCTCGTTAATTCTAACGACTCGCCCGTTGCTAAGTCTTTTTCAAATCCTCCATGATAGGCAACAATGATAGCATTTACATTATATTTTTCTTGCAAATGGCCCACTTGTTCTTTTGCTGCTTTCAATGCATCTTCAAATACCAGCCCTTTTATATGCTCAGGATCTTCCCAAAATGATACGAATGGAGTAGTAATACCAACAATTGCAATTCGTAATCCAGCTATTTCTTTCATTACATATGGCTTTGTAAAATAAGCACCATTTTCTTCTTTAATATTTGCTGAAAGCCATGGGAAATGAGATTGTTTAATAATACTTTTCAAAATAGGTAAACCAAAATTAAATTCATGATTGCCAAAAACAGCTGCATCATATTGCATTTCATTGGCTAATAACACCATCTGATTCAAACTATATTTTCCAAATTTCTGTTCATAATACATCATCGGACTTCCTTGTATAAGGTCTCCATTATCAATTAATATAACCGCATTGTATTTTCGTTCTTCCTCAATAATAGACATGAGTTTACCAAGTCCTATCGGCAAATCTTCCCCGTTTGAGAAATCAGTTGGCATCACATATCCATGAATATCACTCGTTACTAATACTGAGATTTTTTGCATAAAGCACCTCCATTTTTTCTTCAGTTTAATACTTTACTCGCTTTTTGGAAAATTCAAATCTTTGCAATCACTTAACATTCCATTTACATCCATATTTTATACTTTAATAGCAATACAACTTTAGGAGGGAAACCATGAAGAAAATATCTTGGCTAGTTTTATTCATCGCGATAAACATTTTACTTATTGCCTGTACAGCGAATGAGGAAGATGCAAACGAAGGAGAAAAAGAAGAGGAAGTTTCCACTGCAACGAATAGTAATCATTCTGAAGAAAATTCTTTAACAAAATTAGATACATTATCAATCGCATTTGTTCCATCGCGTGATCCTGACGAAATAATAACAGCAACAGAACCATTAAAGGCATTATTAACAACAGAACTCGCAGCACTCGGCTATGAGGTGGATGAAGTCAATATTACAGTTGGAACAAATTATGAAGCTGTAGGAGAAGCGTTATCAGCAGGAACGACTGATATCGGTCTGATCCCTGGGGGTACATATGTACTTTACGATGATGGGGCAGAAGTAATCTTAACAGCAACGCGCTCTGGTTTAAGCAATGACTCCGAAAACCCGATAGAGTGGAATCAAAATGAGCCAACAGCAGCAACAAACGCTCAAGCAATGTCTTACCGCGCATTACTAATAGCTGGTCCTTCTGAAAAAGGACAAGAATTAGCTGAAAAAGTGAATAATGGGCAATCATTAACATTTGAAGATTTAGATAGTGCAAATTGGAATGTCATGTCTTCTTCTTCACCTGCTGGCTATATTTATCCTGCACTATGGCTAAATGAGCATTTTGACAAAACGATAACGGACTTATCAAAAGTCGTACAAGCAGATTCATATGGTAGTGCTTTTGCTCGTTTAGCAATTGGTCAAACCGATGTACTTGTCACATATGCGGATGCAAGACGTGATTTTGAAGGAGCTTGGACATCTGATTTTGGACGCACCTCTACTATTTGGGAAGAAACAGATGTTATAGGGGTTATGCCAGCTATTTATAACGATACGATTAGCGTGAGTAAACATTCTAAAATAATGGATGAAAAATTAAAAAAAGCGCTACAACAAGCATTTATTAATATTGCCAATTCAGATGAAGGAAAAGGAGTAATCTCCATCTATAGTCATGAAGGCTATAAAATAGCTAACGACTCTGATTATGATAACGAAAGAAAAGCACAACAACTCGTTCAAAATATGAATAATTAAAACAATGCCAAGAGGGGCCATCCAGTGAATGGATAAGCCCCTTAAAAGTTGAAAGGTAGATGTGAAGCTATGATTGAATTTCAACATGTACATAAACACTATGATAATGATTTTGTTGCTTTAAAGGATATTAATTTAACAATCAAACAAGGTGAATATGTTGCCATTATTGGGTTATCAGGAGCAGGTAAATCAACTTTAATCCGCTGTATTAATCGAATGCACGCAATATCGTCTGGTTCTTTATACGTGAATGATGTAGATGTATCTATGTTAAATGGAAAGGAAATACGGGTGTTACGTCGGGGTATTGGCATGATCTTTCAATCGTTTAATTTAGTGTCACGTATGTCGGCCTTACAAAATGTCCTCGTTTCATTTGTTCCAGAAATGCCGTTTTGGCGAAAAGCATTCGGAATATTCTCAAAGCAGCAAAAGATTACAGCACTTGAAGCACTCGATCAAATGAATATTTTAGATAAAGCATTTACCCGTGTCGATAAGCTATCTGGTGGTCAACAACAGCGCGTAGCTTTAGCTCGCACCTTAGCACAAAAGCCGAACATTATCCTTGCTGACGAACCAGTTGCATCGCTAGACCCTGTAACAGCAAATCAAGTCATGCAAGACTTTAAACTGATTAATGAGCAATTAAATATGACCATTATTATGAATATTCATCATGTAGATTTAGCATTAAATTTTGCTAGTCGTGTGATTGGTATTCGACATGGAGAGATTGTTTATGATGGCCCTGCTAGTAAGGTGACAGATCATGTGTTAAACAACATATATAACGGTGAGCAAGAAGAGGAGCTGAAGGCACTTTGACGATTATAAAAGCAAAATCAATTACGTTAAACAATGGAAAAACAGTGACTTTGAAACGTTCCAAAACGCCGTGGATACTATTTATCTTATTCGTATCACTCTATTTTTCTATTGAAATAACAGGTTTTCGTTTGTCCGTTCTTATTGAGCGGATCGACCAGTTATGGATCATTATTGGCGACATGATACCGCCTAACTGGTCTTATATGGATAAGCTATGGCAACCCATATTTGACACGATAAAAATGTCATTATTAGGCTCCTTTCTTGGTGCATTATGCGCTATGCCACTCGCCTTCCTAGCCTCTACTAATATGATGAGGAACACTAGTATTGTCATATTATTTAAATTATTGTTGAGTTTATTGCGTACGCTCCCCACATTAGTTGTCGCATTAATCGCTACATTTATTTTTGGTATTGGTACTATGGCAGGCACTATTGCCATTTTTTTATTTACAATCGCCTATGTTGGCAAACTTTTATATGAACAAATCGAAAATGCAGATTTAAAAGCATTTGAAGCGATGCATTCAATAGGGCATTCTACTATTTCGGCTTTTCGTTTTGCGATTATACCTCAAATTTTGCCGAACTACATATCCAATACCCTATTTTGTTTTGAAGGAAATGTACGCTATGCCGCTATACTAGGCTATGTAGGAGCTGGCGGTATTGGTTTATTACTAAATGAAAGTCTAGGATGGAGAAATTATGCGAATGTAGGGATGATTTTACTCCTACTAGTGATCACTGTATTTTTAATTGAATCAATAAGTGAACATTTTCGAAAAAAATTAATGTAGTAGGTGAATGCTTTGAATGTGATCGAAAAACAACTATTAAATGAACCAAAGCAAACAAGAAAATTTATTATTTCGATGATCATTTTAGTAGCCCTTCTTCTTTGGACTTTACCTGTAATAAATTTGTTTAATAGTACGGGAAACGGCTTAACCATTGCCAAAAATATATTACTCGGTATTTTAACACCGAATACAGAGCTTCTATTTTCTTTCACTACAAATGGTGTTCCATACTTATTACTTGAAACGATCGCAATTGCTTTCTTAGGCACAATAGTAGGCGCCATAGTAGCTATACCTCTCGCCTTCTTATCTGCATCCAATATCGTTTCCAAGCCTATTGCCTATATAATAAGGATACTATTAATTGTTATTAGAACAGTCCCAGCAATTGTATATGGCTTAATGTTTATTCGTGTAACTGGACCTGGCCCATTTGCTGGTGTATTAACGATGGCTTTAACATCCGTTGGTATGCTTTCAAAATTATATGTTGATGTTATTGAGGAATTAGAAGTGAGTATTTTAGAATCATTAGAATCCATTGGCTGCACTACTTATGAGAAAATACGCTATGGTATTCTGCCACAGCTTTCGGCTATGTTTTTATCAATCGTCATTTACAGATTCGATATGAACTTACGAGATGCAGCTATTTTAGGTTTAGTAGGAGCTGGCGGTATTGGTGCACCATTAATTTTTGCAATGAATGGTTATAAATGGCCTGAAGTTGGCTCTATATTAATTGGTTTAATCCTATTAATTTTAATGATCGAATTTATATCCAATAAAATACGTAATAAGTTAGTCAGAGGTTGATATACAGAAATGGGAGGGTCCAGAAAATAATAATTTTCTAGCGCCTCCCTTAGTATTCAATCTATACTTTTTTAAGATAAATATTGTGTGCGTTGGTTTTCGATCCATACTTTCATTGTTCTGAAAAGTAATACTACAATCACCATTAACATAATACCTTTAACCACGTTGAATGGTAATATCCCTAACACAATGGTTTCATACATATCAAATGAACCCCAGCCTAGGAAATATGAGTACATTGGAAGAAATGCGAAATAATTTAATACACTCATCCCTACAGACATTGTTATTGTTCCAATAGCAAGCCCTGTTAATAATCCTGTAACTGAGCTAAATTTTTTATAAATATAATATACAGGTAAAATAAATAAAATACCTGTAACAAAATTCGCCATATGTCCAACCGGTACACCTGTTGGAGCTCCAGAGAAAATCCAATCTAACATATTTTTCATGAATTCTACTAGAATACCAGCAGCAGGTCCCATTGTAACGGTAGCAATTAATGCTGGCACATCACTAAAGTCGATTTGTAGGAACACTGGAAACCAAGGTAATGGAAAGTTAAGAAGCATTAATACAAATGAAATACTACTTAACATAGCGATTGTTACGAATGATCGTAACTTCAAGTTTTGCTTGCGCATAAAAAATCTCTCCTCTTTGCTGATTCGATCTCGCAAGAAGAAAGGACAGTCTTTGCCATTTACGAAAAAACCCTTATACAAAATTTGTATAAGGGAGAAATAGGCACGCTTAAAAAAGGTCTACTTTGCATATTTTTCCACACTTAAACAAGCTTATACGAAATGAGTAACACTCATTTTTTCGTATACGGAAAAATACGCCTTTTCGAAAAATGACGACCGTACCTTCATCTTCTCCCATCCAGACTATACTGTCGGCTTTGGATTTGCACCAAATCCTGCACACTAAAAAGTGGCTCGCGGGCTCGAGAAATACTTATGCAATGTCCTCCAAGTGAATGGTCAGAGATTGCGATTTCAATTACCGCCGGTCGGGAATTACACCCTGCCCCGAAGATGAATCAATATTAAATTTGTTATTACAATCTTTATTATAAATTAAATCCTGGAAAAGTAAACCCTTTTCCTAGGAATTAAAATTTATTATTTTGTCATAATACACAAATACGTGATGATGGAGTACTAGCAGATTGATTTCCGCTACAGCAGGGACACTAATCCCCAAGGAGTCGACCCTTCACTCCAATCAAATTTTCCGTGTATTAAGCATTTGATTCTAATGTTTCAACAAAATACTAATCGGCACTTGATTTGGTGCTATAGGTTTTGGCATCAATTTTGTAAAGTCATAGCCTTGCCAATCTGTTTGCACGACATTTTCAAATAAAACAAGTTTATCGAATTGTGCTGCAGTTAGCAAAATGGCTTCTATCATTTGATTGGCCAAAAGCGGATCAAATGTGACTAAATCTAAAGGCTCAGTAAACGTAACATGTACATATTCATCTTCTGTTACGGTATAATGAACCCCGTCTATAATCGCTGACTCGTATAGTTCATTGTCGCTTACAGACATAGCTTCAATTGCGGATTTCGCATCTTCATACTGACCGTATGGTTGTTTTACATAATAATAAGTTCCACGCTGATTGAATAAATAATAACTGGACTTTTGCTCCGTCTCTATCGGCATAGGTTCACTTGGCTCACCTACTTGACTAAATTCAACAGCAGTACCGTCCTCATTTTCAAACAGTATGCTCTTATAATTGGTAAATGTATTCTTTAATGAGCTACTGTATTTTTCCATCGTTCCAGATGCGTCATCATAATGATGACCAGCTGGCAGTATATGCACGACCGATTCACCACGCTCTATGATTTTCCCCTTATAAGGATGATAATCATTAAATTGTATACCTTCCTCATCAAGTAATGGCGCATAATAATTATACATCTCTACTTGAGAAGGATTCGCTTTGCCAAAATCCTCTAAAATTTTGTCATTCGGAATTATTATAGAGGCTTGAATGCTTTCTGTATCATCGCTTGATAATCCAATAGAAAATAATGTGTTGCCTACTAAATCATCTTCATATATGACGGATGCAGGTTGTACAGAAATACTACGTATTGTCATAGCGTTATTCGTTTCAGCTTTTGATTCGCTTGATTGGCTTTCCATACTTTCATCAGCAATACCAATTTCTTCTTGCACTTTATCTGAATTGTAACTTGAAATACTAGCAACATCAGCCGTTTCATTGTTATTTAACATCATATAGAAAATAGGGAGCCCAATTGCACATAATAACAGCGCAACAAGTCCTCCTATTTGAATAGTTGGTAGCTTACGAGGCTTTTTTAAAGGCTGTTCTTCTTCTTTAAAAGCACCTGCTGCTTGAAGCCGAGCGAATACATCTTCCTTTGAACGATTGTCATGAATTTTTGGTGCTTGCTCTAGTAGTTTTTCAATTTCCTGCTCATTCCATTGCTCATCATTCATGTTGGATTGGCCTCCTTTCCACCTGGTTGCAATATAGAACGTAATGCTTTTATGGCTCGATGATGCGTTGTTTTCACTTTGCCTTCCGTCCAACCTAAAATTTCTGCCGTTTCAAGAATCGATAGCTCTTGAAAATAACGCATCACAATGACCATTTTTTGATCACCCGTACATTTTTCAAGTGCCTCTAATATTTGTCGGAACTCATCATTCATTTCTATAAATTGTTCAGGCGTCCTTGTAGGAGAAACTAGTTGTTCTCTTTCCCAATCAAAAGTATCAAATGAATGCCGCTCCCTTACACTGTTTTTGCGGAAATAATCAATCGCTACATTTTTCGCTATTGAAAATAACCAAGTTTTTTCAGAGCTTTTCCCTTCGAACTTGTCATATGCTTTTAATACGCGTACATATACTTCGTGAGATAAATCTTCTGCAACAGACCTATTTTTAACTAAGTAGATTAAAAATTGGAATACATCTTGGTGAAATTCATCATATAACCGATGGAAAATGGATTCCTTCACCCACTCCACCTCCGTCTCATTTTATTAGTCGTTAATATACTAAAAAAGTTTCACTTCTGAACAGCATTTAAACATGCGCATTAGCCAGGATCAGCTACTTTGCTCTTTCTTCTCACTTTAAATTGAGGGACAGAAGCGACCTCAGATGAGCTTGACGCTGGAGCTAGACACAGCTCAAACTCCAAAACAAAATATATATTGTTCTAAAAAAAGTAAAAGGTGCCTCCAAATGAGACACCTTTATTTTATTACATATTTTTCAAATGAGAAAGTCTACTTCTATAATGGTAAATAAAAGGTAAACGTAGTACCTTTATTCTCTTCACTTGTGACAGATATATTCCCATTATGGGCTTCAACGATATTGCGGGCTATGGCTAATCCTAAGCCTGTACCACCTTTTGACCGTGTGCGCGCTTTATCTGCTTTATAGAATCGCTCAAACACAAATGGCAGATCATCTTTTGGAATACCAACACCTGTATCGCGTACTTGAATTTTGGCGTATGATAATTCATATTCTACTGACACCGTTACCGAACCATCGACAGGTGTATGACGAATCGCATTATCGATTAAATTTGTTAATACTTGTTCAATCCTGTCTTCATCAATATGAATATTTACATCCTCGGGAATATTTGGTGCAAAAATCAGGTCAACCTGTTTCTCTTTCGCCACTTGAGCAAATTTTTGCGTCATACGCTCTAAAACAGGAACTAAAGGCATTGTTTCTTTAAATAAGGTCATATGCCCTGATTCCATTCGTGCAAGATCAAGTAAATCTGTTACAAGGCGACCCATACGCTGAGATTCATCATAAATAATTTTAAACATTTCAATTCGTTCTTCTTCACTTGTGACGACATCATCAATAATCGCTTCTGAGTATCCTTGTAGCATCGCAATCGGCGTCCGTAATTCGTGTGATACGTTGGCAATAAAGTCTGAACGAAGCTTTTCTAGGCGATTTTGCTCTGTTTGATCACGAATAACAGCTACTGCTCCCCTTACAGAATCTGCACTATATAAAGGGCTAATCGTAAAGCTATAATAAGAGCCATCGAGTTCTAGCTCTTCCTCAATTTTATCTTCAAAATCAAGAACATGGTCGAGCATATGATAAATTTCAGCTGGGAGTGGTGTTGCACTTTGTGAACCTTTTGAAATAAACCATTTTTGTAGCAGTCGCTCTGCTGGCGGGTTGCTTACTAAAATTGTTCGATCGCGGTTAAAGGTAATAACAGCATCTGTCATCGATGTTAATATGCTAGATAGCTGTTCTTTCTCTTGATTGATTACTTCTAAATGATGTTTTAGCTGGCGACCCATTTGATTAAAGGCTACTGCTAATTGACCAATTTCGTCATTTTGTGTCGTTGGTACATGGGATTCAAAGCGTCCTTTTGCAATCTCAAAGGCATGCTCACGCATACGGCGTAATGGATATGTAATCCGGCTTGATAAGAAAAAGGCAAAAAAAGTAGTCAGTATAAAGGCAATAAATGCAGATATAAAGACAATTTTCGTTGTTTCTTCTCTCGTTTCATGCATTGCATCTGGATTTTGATAAATGAATACCGCACCATGTAATGCCTGTTCACTCTTTAATGGAAAGGCAAGAACGACATAAGATTCCATTTTATTTTCGGCTTTATGGGATGGCAGCATCATTTCTTTTAAAATAGGCTTGTTTGATGCATAAATATTTTCAAAGTCTTCATTTTGCAAAATCTTTTGTTGAATGCTCTCTTGGTTGATTCCTTCTTGAATCGCATATACCGTATTATTTGGATCTTCAACAATTAATGCATTCGTTCCATCATGTAATATATCTTTTATGATTTCAATTGGTGAATTTCCATTAGCATGTTCTTCTACTATGCTAGCTATTGTAGATGCCGTTTGACGTAACGTATTTTCAGCTTGTTGGCTATGATAATTTTCTAGAAATTCTAGCATAAATACCGTGAAAATAAAGAGTACAAATGAAACGAGAAGCAATATGGTTACCCATAGCTTCCCGACAATACTATTCCATATTCTATTCATTAACAACCTCAAACTTATAGCCTACGCCCCAAACTGTCACAATCATTTTCGCCGCATTTTCGGATACACGATTTAATTTTTCACGTAAACGCTTAACATGTGTATCGACAGTTCGTAAGTCACCGAAGAAATCATAATGCCAAACTTCTTTAAGTAATTGTTCACGGTCAAATACTTTATCTGGTGACTTCGCTAAAAAGTATAAGAGTTCATATTCTTTAGGCGTTAAGTTCACTTCAGTACCATCAGCTGTCACACGATGTGCATCATGGTCAATTGTTAAATGTGGGAACACAACTAAATCTTTTGATGTTGATGAACTTGAAGCCGGTGAAAATGCTGCTGATCTTCGTAAAATTGCTTTTAGACGCAATACGACCTCACGCGGACTAAACGGTTTAACGATATAATCATCCGCACCCAGCTCGAACCCTTGTACACGGTTTGCTTCTTCACCTTTTGCCGTAAGTAAAATAATTGGTGTAGTTTTCTTTTCGCGAATTTCTTCGCATACTTGCAAACCATCTTTTTCAGGCATCATAATATCTAAAAGAATACAATGATAGTCATTTTCAAAGGCTTTTTCGATTGCTTCATTTCCATTCTCTGCTTCGTCTACTATATATCCTTCACGCTCTAGATACATTTTTAAAAGACGGCGAATGCGATCTTCATCATCTACTATTAAGACAGAAATATTTTCAGACACTAGTGTATCCCCTCTTTCTCGCTTTCTACAACTTCTATTGTACAATTTCATACTCAAAATGAAAAGGAAAGGAGTTACCTGTTATGACTTTTTCAGGCAACTCCTCTTATTATTCTACAAATTTCTTCATGCTATGAACCTGCATAGGAGTGTAGACCTGCAATAATTAAGTTAACAAATACTAAGTTAAACATAATGATAACAAAACCAATGACTGCAAGCCAAGCAGATTTTTTACCTTCCCACCCTTTAGATAAACGTAAATGTAGGAAAGCAGCATAGAATAACCAAGTTATAAGTGCCCAAACTTCTTTTGGATCCCAGCCCCAGAAGCGGCTCCACGCTTCTTGCGCCCAAATCATGGCGAAAATTAATGCCCCTAATGTAAAAACAGGGAAACCAATTAAAACGGAGCGATAGCCAATTTCATCCATTAACTGTGAATTTACTTTTGAAACGAATGGTTGCACCATTGCAGAAATGGAACGACGCCCGATTAATCGAATAAGTATATATATGATACTACCGAATATGATTGAAAAAACAAGTGTAGATAACTTTTTCCCATTAACAATAGCTGGCATTTCAATAAATGGCTTGAATGATTGATCCTCTTCCGCCACTGGCTCAACTATTTTTTCTTTTGCATCTACTAGTTCTACTTCCACATACTCATGCATGCCAAATAGAGCTGGTGTTTGATAAACGATTGTGCGGGTCTGACCTTCTTTATCAGTATATTGATATGTTGCCTCATAGTCCATTAAACTAAATGTAACTGTTGAAGCTACGAATCCAATTACTAATACTAATGTGTACATAACAGTTTCTAGCCAGAAGCGTTCTTTCGATTTTTTCTTTAAATCTACGTTCTTTAATAAATAGATTAATCCCGCAACTGCACTAATGGCTAAAATGGATTCCCCAATGGCAGCACTAATGACATGAATAGTTAGCCAATGACTTTGTAAAGACGGTACAAGCGGACTTACTTCTTTCGGGAACATCGCAGCATACCCTATGATTAAAACGGCTACAGGTAATGCGACAATCCCGAGTGCGGCCACACGATACATAAAATAGATAACAATAAAAGACCCAACGAGGAACATGCCAAATGCCGTTGTGAATTCAAACATATTACTAACTGGTGCATGTCCTGTATAAATCCATCGTGTAATAAAGTAACCTAAATTCGCTAAAAAACCAAGGATTGTTACGCTAATAGCTAACTGTCCCCATTTTTCAGCACGAGCTGGCGCAGTACTTGCTTTCGTTGGCTTAATGGCTCCACCAAATAGTATTGTCGCTATTAAATAGAATACAAAGGCAGCGAATAACAAGTTACCACTTAAATCAATCAAACTCATAAGGTGTTGTCACCTTCCTTTTTAGTTTCTTTCACAACTTCGTCTAATTCAACTTGATCTATATATTGCGGTAAATGAGCAGTTTCAGTTAAGCTGTCTAAATCTTTTTTAATGCTAAACCAGTTTTTATTCGTATGTGCTGCAAGTCGAATAGATCCATCTTCAAGTTGTTCCACCCATATGCGTCGATGATTCCAGTAAGAACCAATTACTACACCAAGCATAAATATAAGACCACCGATAGATAAGATGGGTATTGTTTTATCTTTACGGATTGTTAAACCCGACATGCTTCGAGTATCTACATTTGTAAATTTCATTTTATATTGATTTTCACCGAGTGGCTCCAAAGCTGGTTGACCAATCGACACAAAGCTCGTTTCGCCTTCTGGTGTATCCGGTGTAATCATTTTAAAAACGAATGCAGGATTGTTCGGGTTAGGTGATGCTGATTGAGGTACACCATCTTTAAATCCAGAAAAATCCGAAATATATGAAATAAGCTTCACTTTCGTCTGGTCATCTATCATGTATTCATCTTGTGGATTCGTTAAATCAATACTAATTTTCCCTAAAGATTGTTCAGTCTCTTTATTCACTAATTCAAAATACATTGTTTTGAGTTCATTCAAGCGATAATCCATTTGATAAATCGCAAACCCGTCGTGCTTTAACGGATGATTTACGCGAATATCATAAGATTTTACTTTTTCTAAATCTTCTACTTGTCCGGCAACTGCGCCTTCTTTTTGCTTGTATAGCGTTACATTGGATTGGAAGTTTTTCGCTACTACATTGACACCTTGTTTTAATTGCTCACCTTGTGGATCATTATCATACGTTTCTAATATGAATTTATCGTTATGTAAGAAATAACCTTCCATTCCTGAAACAACTCGTGTTTCTCCTTCTCGTAACCACATGGACTCATCCACATAAAATCCTGGCACTACACGAAGCATGACGCCACCTAAAAAGACGATTAAGCCGACATGGTTTATGTACGGGCCATAACGAGAAAAACGTCCTCGCTCAGCTAAAATTGCGTTATCTTCACGTCGAACTTTATACTTTAATTCTTTCATTTTTT
>DEQI01000142.1:548-4963 GCA_002360295.1 Planococcaceae bacterium UBA3370 | reverse complement strand
GGTACAACGAATATTTGAAAACCGACACCGATTCGAGGATGATGGCGCAATGTAGCTATATGTAGAAATGATGTGATTAGGACGCCAAAACCTATAGCAATGATAGCTCCAGTTTCTTGAATAAATGGTTGGGATGCAAGGACAAACAGTATAAATAATTTAGCTAATCCTCCATAAATAGAGTTCATCATTGCCGAACGTGCTTCATCTACTGCCTGTAAAATAGAGTGTAATGGACTTTGGACATAATAAAAATAAAAAATAGGAGATAATATTCTCATAAAACCTCGATTTTCTTCTAAGTGAAACAGCCGCATAGCTAGTTCATCTCCGTATAAGAAAAAATAGGTAGCGGCAAAGCATCCAATAATAGAAGAGAGCCTCATCGATATGGAAACGCGTTCGTTTAATAGTCGATTATTATTTCTGGCGACAGCATCACTGACGGCAGGTATTAACACAATGGCAAGTGCATTGGGAATAAACGAAGGAAAGAGCAACAATGGAATATGTACACCTGAAATAACACCATATAATGTTGTTGCTGCCGTTGCAGTGATTCCTGATACGGTTAAAGCTTTTAAGAAAATAATAGGCTCTAAAAACCAAGTAAACGTGCCAAACATTTTACTACCGGCTGATGGAAGGGCTATACGGAATAACGGGCCAGCTGGATATCGCCCGGTTTTATTGTCATATTTTAATTTTGCATAGTGAATACCTAAAAACAGTAACGAGAAAATTTCCCCTAACAAAGTCACAACCATGGCAAACGCTGCTGTAATACTAGCATCCCCACTAACAAAGAAAGGTAATAATAATGTTATAAGAACTATGCGTACCACTTGCTCCAGCAATTGAGCCCAAGCAGTTGGCGCGATTTTTGCTAACCCTTGTAAATACGATTTTATGAGGCTTGAGTAAACGACAATCGGTACAGTAAATAAAGAAATTTTTAATGTAAGGGCAATGGCTTCATTTTGGAATAATATGCGAGCTAGAAACGGTAGTGCAAAATAAAGTGGGGGTAATAAAAGTATAATCGCGACTGTAGAAATAAAAATAGCGGTAGACATAACAGCCTGTACATCTTGACTGCGTTTTTTGGCATGTAATTCAGCAATTAGCTTAGCAACCGCGATCGGTAACCCTAATTGAATGACCGATATAAAAAAAATAAACGTAGGATAGGACGTCATATATATACCGACAGCTTCTTCTCCGGCAATACGCATGAATTGCATACGGTAGATGAAACCAAATAATTTAGAAAGTAAAATGACAAACATTAAAAAAATAGTACCTTTTAAAAATGATCCCATTCGTCCAATCCCTTCTCATTTCGAACATTTTCATATACAATATTTGTATGCACAAAGACAGGTAGTTAAAACTTTGATGACTGGGGTGGTTCCTAATGACGATTCGTTATCAAAATCTTTTTGAAAAGGTACAGCTTGTATTACAAAGTAAAATAGAGGAGTTTCATTATTATCAATACAAGGCGATTTCAAAGGAGCAATTATGGCAATATTGCATTGAAAAGAAATGGCGAAAAAAAAATATTGACGGGCTTGCCATGTATGAGATCGTTGCAACTATTTTTGCTATAACACCGTCAGAAGTAGTGAACTACCAGCAGTTAACAGAATTTAAAACGGCACAATGGTTTACGGAGTTAAGTCAGAATGAGCTAGCTTTTCTATTAGGAAAGCATGATTAGTCATGATTTTTTTAAATCATCACCTTCAAAATACTTTGTCTTCAATTGACAGGTAGAGAATCGTGTTTCATAATAAGCATATTGTATGCGTGCACATTTTAGAATTGGTTTTTTATTACTCATGCCGCTAAATAAATGTTAATAAAAGTAAGCCGATGAAATGCAGCTACGCAAAAAAGGTTAATCACTTTGTACATTAGCTACATAGTTCAATCAGAAGAGGCGCATATGCGCTTTTTGTCGTGTATAAATTTTATATACGATAGTTGAGGAGGATTTACAGATGAAATTAGCAAACCGTATCATTACTTTCGTTCTCGTAGTTGCCATTTTATTTACGGGAATGGGGACGACGGTTCAAGGAGTTTTAGATAAAGTAAAACTCGGCCTGGATTTACAAGGTGGTTTTGAAGTTCTTTATCAAGTAGAGACATTGGACGGATCGGAAGTTACACAAAGTGTTTTAACGGACACACAAGCCGCACTTAATAATCGTATTAATGAGTTCGGGGTAAGTGAGCCAAGCATTGCAGTTGAAGGCGAGGATCGTATTCGTGTTCAGTTAGCAGGTTTAGATGATCAATCATCTGCACGTGAGCTCTTATCGAGTACAGCGAATTTAACATTCCGTGATGTAAATGATAATGTCTTACTTGATGGTACTGATTTAAAAGAAGGTGGTGCTGCGCCATCTTTTGACCAACAAAATCGACCTATCGTTACATTAACTTTAAAAGATGCTGAGAAATTTGCTGAAGTAACCAAAAAAGTTTCAGCAATGCCTGAAGGACAAAATTTACTTGTTGTGTGGTTAGACTTTGAAGAAGGCGTTGACTCATACGCAGAAGAGTCTAAAAAGGAAAAACCAAAGTATCAATCAGCAGCGTCGGTTAACCAAGTATTAAATACAACAGATGTAATGATTTCAGGTAACTTCACTGTTGAAGAAACAAAAAACTTTGCATCTGTATTAAACTCAGGTTCATTACCTGTTAAACTAACAGAAATCTATTCAACTTCTGTTGGTGCACAATTTGGTGAGCAAGCATTAACAAGTACAGTCTTTGCTGGTATTGTGGGTGTTTTAATCATTTTCGCCTTCATGTTACTGTACTACCGCTTGCCAGGCTTTGTTGCGATTATTGCTTTAGTCGTATTCACTTATTTAGTATTAATTGTATTCAATGGTATTAATGCAGTGCTTACACTACCAGGTATCGCGGCAATCGTTTTAGGTATCGGGATGGCGGTCGATGCCAATATTTTAACAGCAGAACGTATACGTGAAGAATTGCGTGTCGGACACACGGCAAAAGAAGCCTATAAGCTAGGTTCTAAACAATCATTATCAGCAATTGTCGATGCACAGCTAACTACATTACTAGCCGCTATCGTATTATTCTATTTTGGTACAAGCTCAGTAAAAGGGTTCGCAACGACATTAATGATTTCTATTTTGCTAAGCTTCGTAACAGCTGTTTGGGGCTCTCGAGTTTTACTTGGCTTACTAGTAAACAGTGGTTATTTCGATAATCCTGCATGGTATGGTATCGCCAAATCGAAACAGCATAAGCTAGAAGAAGGATTAAAAACACTAGATTTAACAACAAAATTTGATAAATTAGATTTCGTGCATAATCGTAAAAAATTCTATTCCTTATCGATGATTATTTTAGTTGTCGGGATGATTATTTTAGGGATATTCCGTTTGAATCTAGGTATTGACTTCTCAGCCGGTACGCGTGTTGATATTGAAGCAACTAAAGAGGTAACGCAACAAGAAATGATCGATTACCTAGATAAAATAGGTTACCCTACAGACAATGTTGTCATTTCTGGCCAAGAGCAGAATATAGCAGTTGCACGCTATAATAAAGAATTCACTCAAAAACAAATTTTAGATTTAAAAGCACAAGTGTCGAAAGATTATGGACATGAGCCAAGTGTTAGCGCGGTATCTTCATTAGTAGGTAAAGAGCTTGCGAAAAATGCGATTAAGGCTTTAGCTTATGCCGCGATTGGAATTATTATATATGTAGCAATCCGTTTCGAATGGCGTATGGGCGTCGGGGCAATTGTTTCGTTGTTACATGACGTATTCTTTATGGTAGCTATATTTAGTTTACTTCGCATAGAGGTGGATATTACATTTATTGCCGCGATCTTAACGATTGTTGGTTATTCAATTAACGATACGATTGTAACGTTTGACCGTATCCGAGAAAATATTGATCACCACGAAAAAATTACGACAAAAGAAGAGCTTGCTAATATTGTGAATAAGTCACTTCGTCAAACAATGGGACGCTCTGTGAATACAGTATTAACAGTAATTATCGTTGTAGTTGCATTAATTTTCTTAGGTGCACCATCTATTCAAAACTTCTCAATTGCATTACTTATCGGTTTAGTTACAGGTATGTACTCATCGATTTGTATCGCAGCGCAAATTTGGTATTCATTAAAAGTACGTGAAATGAATAAAAAAGGCGGCGCAGTTGTGAAAAAAGAGAAAAAACAATGGGGTTCAGACGAGCCAGTCGTTTAAAAAACAATATGGATGTCCAGAAAGAGCTACTACTTCTGGGCATCCTTTTTCGTTTCTTCATGGTTACTGTTTTGCCAGTAGTGTCGGAAGTGCGCGTTCACTTTTTATTTGAATGGCCATTAGTATTCATCATACTCGGTTCAG
>DEQI01000142.1:0-396 GCA_002360295.1 Planococcaceae bacterium UBA3370 | reverse complement strand
GGAAATGGCAACTGAGGATGGATTGAATGAGGAAGAACCAGTATATTAATCTACTGGTTTTTTTTTATATAGTGCTAATTTGCTAAGTTTCGGTATAATGAAATGCGTAAGGAAGTGACATCATGAATGGAATAGCAAAGAAGTGGATTGTGAAGCAGCCTAATAAAGAGCTTGTTTCACAATTACAAAATGAGCTAGGTATATCTTCTATTGCAACAAAAATTTTAGTTGCACGTGGATGCGAAACGGCAGAACAAGCAAAAGGTCTTCTATCAATGGACGAGCGTGCTTTACATGATCCATTTTTAATGCATGGAATGGATCAGGCAGTTGCAAGAATTGAACAAGCTTTAGATAGTGGTGAGAAGATTTTAGTATACGGCGATTATGACGCGG
>DEQI01000202.1 GCA_002360295.1 Planococcaceae bacterium UBA3370 | reverse complement strand
TCCATTATGAACGTAGAGGATGCATTAACAAAAGTATCGGAATATTTCATTCAGTAAAAAAAGGGGTATGATGCAATCATGGTAAGTATAGCTAAAAGTCGTGCCATTATCGTTATTACCCTGTGCTGCTTGCTACTTGCTACCGTGATTGCAATCGGTTTAGGAAGTGTGCGTATTGCAGTGCCGGATATTTTATCTGCTTTATTCTCAACAAATGGTGAAACGAAATTTGATACGATTATTTTCGATATTCGACTACCACGTGTGTTGTTAGCGTTAATTATTGGTGCCAATATTGCTATTTCAGGTGCATTACTTCAAGCAGTTATGGGAAATCCACTTGCTGACCCTGGTTTAACAGGTGTGACGTCAGGTGCTGCTGCTTGTGTGCTTGTCATTATGCTCGTGTTTCCTGAGTATACATATTTAGTGCCTATTGCCGCATTTGTTGGTGGTGTTATTGCCGCATGTATTGTTTATATGCTGGCATGGCGGCGTACGGGTATTACGCCTATTACAATCATTTTATCAGGGGTAGCTGTGAATGCCCTTTGTGGTGGTGTAGTTGGTTTTCTATCCATTATTTATAGTGACAGACTTCCATCTGCAGTTCAGTGGCTAAACGGTAGTTTAGCAGCGAAAGGTCATAATGCATTAATGATGATTTATCCATACGCTATTATTGGTTGGATCTTATCCATCTTTGCCATTCGAAAGGCTAATATTATTCGGCTCGGTGATCAAGTGGCGATGAACTTAGGTGAAAATGTAACAAGGATTCGTATTGTGTTATCACTTCTCGCTGTTTTTTTAGCAGCTGTTTCCGTAGCTGCTATCGGTATGATTGGCTTTGTTGGGCTAATCGTACCTCATATGGCGCGTATGCTAGTCGGTTCAGATTATAAATATATGCTGCCGATGAGTATGATTTTAGGAGCGCTTGTATTGTTACTTGCAGATACTGGTGGACGAACATTATTTGCACCGCTTGATATTCCAGCAGGTATTTTAATGGCGGTTATTGGTGCGCCATACTTCTTATATTTAATGCGGGGGAGGGCGTTCTAATGCTAACAGTAGATAACCTGTTTATTCGTTATGAGCAAAAGCAAGTCATAAAGGATTTTTCATTTCATGTGGCAGCTGGTGAAATCGTTTCGATCATTGGTCCAAATGGTTCGGGAAAATCTACGCTGTTAAAGTCGATTGCTCGAATGCACCCGTATGATAAAGGGTGCATTATGCTCAATAACATGAACATAAAATCGATGAGCTCCAAAGACATTGCTAAAAAACTTTGTATGCTTAGTCAACGAAATCAAGCACCGAATGATATTACTGTTCAAAATTTAGTAAGTTACGGGCGGTATCCACATAAAAAGTGGTTCGAACGTTTAAATGACGAAGATAGGCAAATTGTAGAATGGGCATTGGAAAAAACGCATTTACTGCCATATAAGGACCGCCCGATTTCCGCTTTATCAGGCGGTGAATCACAACGAGCCTGGATTGCGATGGCATTAGCACAAAGGCCGCAAATATTACTGTTAGATGAACCCACAACTTATTTAGACATTGCCCATCAACATGAGGTATTACAGCTTGTGCGTGAATTAAATGAAGAAATGGGTATGACAGTAGTGATGGTGTTACATGACCTGAATCAAGCGGCAGCCTATAGCGATAAAATTATCGTTATACAAGAGGGCTACTGCAAAGAGATTGGTAGTCCGAAAGAAGTCATGACCAAGCAAATGATTCGAGATGTTTATCAAATGGAATCTGAAGTTCAATATGTCGTATGGGATGAAGCACCGCGTATTCATTTAGTAAGTGCGGTTAAATAGGAGGATTAGTGATGAAGCCAGTTAATATTGAGAAGGAAAAAGAAAACTTTTTATCTTTTATGGAGAAGAAGAAAACATGTGTCATTAGTATGCTGGATGAAGCGGGTGAGCCGTTCATTAGCAATGCGGCAATCGTTAAAGTTGGCGATGTTTTCTACATTTATATTAGTAAAATTGCAGAGCATTATCGTTTTATTGAAAACAATAAAGTAATTGATGTAATGCTTGTTGCAGATGAAGGGGATACACATAATCATTTTGCGACTGAAAGAGCACGCTTTAAATGTGTACCGACGAACCTTGGTAATGAAGGGCATGAAGAAATTTTCGCAGAGTTTGCCAACGTGCATGGTAATCAAATTATGTCTCTATTAAAAACATTAGATTTTTCATTGTTTGAATTAAAACCAATTGAAGGTCGCTATGTGGTTGGCTTTGGAAAAGCTTTTAATGTAACTATTTCTGGTTCGATGTTTGAACATGTCATTATTGATAAAAAGAAAAATTAGTCCTTAAAGATCTATTCAAAAAGGGCCTCCATGTAAAATTTTGTTTTACATGGAGGCCCTAAATTTATGTTATAAATTTCTCTTAATTCCCTTTGTGTTGTGAAATTTCAGAAAATTACTTCGTTATAAATTAGGGTTGATTTCCGCTCTCGCCAACATGCTTTCCTGGGGGCGTCCGATGTGCCTCCTCGGGCCAATACGATGTTGGTCAGGAAAGCGTTGCCAAACGATGTGGCGTTCTTAGCCTTCAAACTTCTATTGTTGGGTCAATATAACAACCTCGACTTTTAAAGAGGAACTAAAAAAATACATAAGTGCTTAGTGAGCAGCTGTTACATTACCTGATTGATTATTGGATTGTTCAGCCGCTTTTTTCTTACGTAATTTTGAAACATCACTACGTAACCAAACGGAAATACCGAATGCAATCGCAAT
>DEQI01000073.1 GCA_002360295.1 Planococcaceae bacterium UBA3370 | reverse complement strand
CGTATTTGGCGTTTATTAAGTCAGCAAAAGATAGGATTGATTAGTGCTGTCATATTTGTATTGATCAGCTCGCTACTTAGTTTAGCAGGTCCTTTACTAATCGGCGTTATTATTGATCAATATATTATTAAAATGGATGTTAGTGGGGCTATTAGAATGTCCATTGTACTTGCTGCCATTTTTATTGTGTCTACCTTCCTCACATGGCTTCAAACCTTTGTGATGATTCGTGTGGCACAAAAGACAATTCGCACATTACGCCAGCAATTATTCGAAAAGCTGCAATTTTTACCGATATCGTTTTTTGATAAGCGTCAGCAAGGTGATTTAATGAGCCGTATGACGAATGATATTGAAAGTTTAAATGCAGCCTTATCGCAAAGTGTCATACAAATTGTCTCCTCTATATTAACAATCGTTGGGACAGCAATTGCCCTATTTTATTTAAATTGGATTCTCGCTCTTGTCACATTGACAGTTATCCCATTAATCGTATGGGCGACAAAACAAATAATTAAAAGAAGTAGTGTGAATTTTGTAGCGCGTCAACGAGATTTAGGACAGTTGAACGGCTACATCGAAGAGACAATATCTAATGCCGATATTACAACATTATTTAGTCAAGAGAAGCAAACAGTAAATGAATTTACAGAAGCAAATGAGCGATTGCGTAAATCTGCTATGCGCGCGGATATTATTTCAGGTTTTATGGGACCAGTGAATAACTTTATGAACAACTTAGGTCTAGGACTTGTTATCGGTATCGGTGCGATTATGGCAGTCGGTGGTCATATTACGATCGGAGTCATTGCCTCGTTTGTAACATATACACGGCAATTCTTCCGTCCAATCAACCAATTATCGAATTTACTGAATACATTCCAATCAGCCATTGCCGGGTCTGAACGGGTGTTTGAAATATTAGACGAGCAAGAAGAGATTGCGGATGTGCCGAATGCTATTCAAAAACAGCGTTTTAACGGCGATGTACAGTTCGAACAAGTAAGTTTTGCTTACGAACAAGGAAAACCTATTTTGCGAAATATTGATTTTACGGCACGTGCTGGAGAAACGATTGCACTTGTTGGTCCTACTGGGTCTGGAAAGACGACGATTATACAACTACTAACAAGGTTCTATGATGCAACAGAGGGGATAATACGATTAGATGGGGAGTCTATTACTTCTTATCAATTGGAAAATATCCGCGAGCATGTCGGCGTTGTACTGCAGGATACGTATTTATTTTCAGGCACTGTACGAGAAAACATTCGCTTCGGTAAGCTGAATGCAACGGATGAGGAAGTAGAAAAGGCAGCCAAAATTGCTTATGCGCATAACTTTATAAAATATTTACCGCAACAGTATGACACAATGCTGACTTCAGGTGGTATGAATTTAAGTCAAGGACAGCGACAACTAATTGCCATTGCACGTGCTATTTTAGAAGATCCGGATATTTTGATTTTAGATGAAGCGACTTCTAGCGTAGATATGATGACAGAAGTGCATATTCAAAAAGGGTTAAATAATTTAATGCGAGGACGTACAAGTTTTGTCATTGCACATCGCTTAAAAACGATAGAAAATGCCGATCAAATCTTAGTGATTAAGGAAGGACAAATTTTAGAACAAGGAACTCATGATTCACTCATGACACGTAATGGATTTTATGCAACATTGCAAAAGGAACTTGTAAACTAGCATATGCTTGCCACTTTTTGCGTATAGTAAGCCAAAGGTGGTGTGCATATGAAGCGTTGGCTAGCGCTAATTGTCATTTTATTTTGTTGTATGATTGTCGTTGTTTACGAAACAAGTGCATCTGATAAGAGATTTTTCCTACCAGAGCCTCTTGGTGGAGTAAAAATTGTTTTAGATGCAGGTCATGGTGGGATTGATGGTGGTGCATCAAAAGGGGATATCATTGAAAAGGATATCACATTAGCAATTACCCAAAAAGTTGCGCGACAGCTGGGGCGTCTAGGAGCTGAAGTGGTAATGACGCGTACTACTGACGGTGATGTATTGTCAGAGCATGCGCCAAAAGAAGAGTTTCCGACGTTAAGGGAACGTAAAAAACAAGATATATTCCTTCGTGAGACACTTGTTCAAGAAAATAAGCCGAACTTATTTGTTACAATTCACGCTAACGCCATTCCAAACAGTAGATGGCGAGGGGCGCAAGTGTTTTACCATAAAGAAGGTAATGAAGAAAGTGAAGCACTAGCAAAGGCGATTCAACAATCCATACGAGAACATCTACAAAATACAGACCGTGAAGCATTGTCCATTAAAGAAGTGTATTTATTAAAGAAGGCTGAAGTGCCTGCAGTATTAGTTGAGACAGGCTTTATTAGCAATGATGAAGAAAGAGCTTTATTAGTAGATCCAGGCTATCAAGAAAAGATGGCGCTGGCGATTGTGCGCGGCATTGAAAACTATTTTCTTCTACAATACGAATAAGGCATGAACTATTATGTGTCAGCCAGATTGTGCTATACTAATGAATAGACATCAAAATAGGGAGTGTTTCATGTGATGAACGAACAAAAAGTGAGAGAACTATTAGGACAACTACAAGATCCTTTTTTACATAAAACGCTTGAGGAAACGAACGGGATCACAAATGTATCTATAAAAGAAGAAAAAGGGCATGTCAGTGTAAAAATTGCTATTGCTAAAACGAACACACCTGAACAAATGACACTACAAATGAAAATTGTAGAAGTATTAAAAGAAAACGGTGCTCAATCTGTCGGTATTCGTTTTGAAGAATTGTCTGCAGAAGCATTAGAAGCATTTCGTGGGCAAGCTACAGAATCAGAAGCACAAAATATTTTATCGCCATTATCAAGTGTGCAGTTTATTTCCATTGCATCTGGTAAAGGTGGCGTTGGTAAATCAACGGTATCTGTGAATATGGCGGTTGCACTTGCACGTCTTGGGAAAAAAGTCGGCTTAATTGATGCTGATATTTATGGTTTTAGTGTACCGGATATGATGGGAATTCAAGAGATGCCAGTTATAAAAGAAGACCGTATATACCCAGTAGAGCGTATGGGAGTTAAAGTTATTTCAATGGGCTTCTTTGTTGAGAACAATGCACCAATCGTATGGCGTGGACCAATGCTTGGAAAAGTATTAGATCAATTTTTCCGAGATGTTGAATGGGGAGACATTGATTACTTATTATTAGATTTACCACCAGGCACAGGAGATGTAGCACTTGATATTCACCAAATGCTACCATCCTCAAAAGAAGTCGTTATCACAACACCACATCCAACAGCTGCTTTTGTTGCAGCACGCGCAGGAGCTATGGCGTTAAAAACAAACCATGAAATATTAGGGGTTATTGAAAACATGGCTTGGTATGAGTCTAAAGCTGGAGAGCGTGAATTTGTATTTGGTCAAGGTGGCGGACCGAAATTAGCGGATGAGTTACGTACAGAATTACTTGGACAAATTCCACTTGGACAACCTGACTGGACTAGCGAAGATTTTGCACCATCCATTTATGCAGAAGATCATCCAACAGGACAAATCTATTTACAAATAGCTCAAGAGATTATAAATAAATTAACGAAATAAAGTAAAGCGGCTTAGAATGGGATCATTCCCTTTCTATAGCCGCTTTCGTTTGTCCTCGCGCTTTTCAAAAGATACATGAAGTTATTTATTATTAGAAGCTTCTTCTTCTTTCTTTTTCTCGTCTCCGCTTGATTCTGAACCACTGCTACTGCTTGAACTATTGGTTGTTTCCCCACTCGATTTAATGAGCTCTTGCCATTTCGTTTGTAAAAGTGGATTTTCAATGGTTTCCATGACGACCGTTTCCATTTGCTTGCGAAGCGATGCACTTTTTAAAATAGTCTCTAATTGTTTTTGCATATCACTTTGGCCAAAAAAGGACACTAAAGCTTCCTGGTAGGAAGAATCTTTCATTAAATCCTTTAATATTTGCTCTTGCTGTTCCTTCATACTAGTCGCTATTGCTTCTTTAAATTTTGCATCTTGGAAAGTCTTTTTCCAAAATTCCGCAGCCTCTTCTGACAATAATGTTTGTTCAGTTGCTTTTTTCACTTCTTCATCATCGAGTACGAGTAACTCACGAAAAGTTGGCTCTTCTAATATTTGCCTCAACGCTTTCTTCCCATCTTCTGTTTGAATAGAATCAATCATTATTTTTTTTACTTCATCATAATTTGCATTTTTTTGACTTGATTCCGTACAACCAGCTAGAAGAAGTAAAGAAAGCATCAAAAATAATATTCGATACATCGTTATTCCGTCCTTTCTTGACAAGGCTCTTTCGATTATTGTTCACATTTTTGCGGATAATATGTATGGCATTGTACGAGTATTAGCTTTTTTACGTGGCGGTTGTTAAAATAAATAAAGGAAATTACTAAATGGAGGAAGTTTTGTAGTGACAATACGAAATTGGGTTAAATTCTTCTTTATGGCAATGTTAGTTGGTGGTGGTGTTACAGGACTAGCGAGTCTCTTTATACGTTGGGATTTTTATCAACCATATTTAACAAGCGGTGAAATCGGCGAATTTTTGGCCGCCTTTTCCTGGATGATTTTATTAGGCTTTACAATGAGTGTCATTGCGCAAGCTGGTTTTTTCGCCTATTTAACATTGCATCAAGTAGGTATGAATATTTTCCGTACATTAACACTATGGAATTGGGTGCAAATACTATTAGTTGTTATCGTTTTAGTTGATTTAGTCGTATTCCGTTTTGCACCAGGCGCGGAAACAGCAAAGGATTGGGTATTTTACATTGGCTTATTATTATTTTTAATTTTTGCAGCCATTTCTACAGCGGTAAAAAAAATACAAATGACGGAGAAAAAGTATATTTTAATTCCTTCTATATTCTTTATGATTGTAATTACTACTTTGGAATGGATTATCGCCTTAATGGGACAAAAAGGTAATATTGATACATATGTTGCACTGTTATTATTCCCTTTAGTCGCGGTTAATGCCTATCAATTATTAATGTTACCGAAGTATAATGCGAAGTCAGAAGAAGATCGTAAAAAGCTTGAAGCACGCCGTAATGAGCGAAAAAATTCTGCAAAGCAAGTAACTCAAAATTAAAAAAAGGTGCCTAAAAAGATGGAGTGTTTCTTTTTAGGCATTTTTTAAAAATACGGAGGTAGGGCGGTATCTAGCTTCAGAGTTCAGCCCTTATAGTGGAGATTTGCAAGCAATTCAAGAGGGTGAACAGGGAGCTCAGGCTTCGTATTACATAAGTACTCATATTTTTACTGAGGCGATCTTTTTGTTTTTAATGTATATCCGAATAGATTTTCTTCAATAGAAACAATCGACTGTTGCTGCTGTAAGAAAGAGTGCAACTGTTCAAAATCTATAGTAGAATCTTCGTGCATTGGTACTGTGATGATCATCCCTTCAGACATCTGCATATCTTTTTGCCAGAGTGCAGTTGGTGCAATCATATTAATTTTATCAGCAAAAATTTGTTGTTTAAATTCATCAGAATAACTATAATCCTTTGTCATAAACCATAGTGGCTTTCTTCCGAAGGTCTTTTCATAAATAGTTACTTCTTTTTGAAACGAGTTATTATTTTCATAGGTTATACTATTATTACCGAGTAAAGCTGTAGGCAACCTTTTTCTTTGAATAATTTCTATTGTAGAAGCAGAACGTCCTATCCAATCACTATGTAAAACAAGTAATGGGTATGGAGGCTGAAGTTTTTCTAAAAATTGTTCAAAACCATCATGAGAAAAGCTAACTTCTAATACGATAGTTTGCCCAAAATTTCCCTTTGAAATCACATTCGGTTCATTTGTAACTTGAAATACAGGAATAACTGACGTAATTTCATTTTTGTAAAATAATAACAGAAAGACGATGAAGGCCAGTATTATCAGTACTTTACGCGATTTAAACTCTCCTTTTTTTATAGTGTTATAAAAGAAAAAATAACTTTCTACTAAAAAACTTATGAAATACTGTTGACTTTCATGCTTAGGCGGTGTTACTATAAGAAAGTCGCCGAGAGACAAAGCGACAACTTAACAAAATGAACCTTGAAAACTGAA
>DEQI01000012.1:2081-3368 GCA_002360295.1 Planococcaceae bacterium UBA3370 | reverse complement strand
GCTCATCGGACGCCCCCAGGAAAGCGTCCCAGCCGTAACGGAAATCAACCCAGCTAATGAATATCATAGAATTACGTAAAAAAACGAGTATAAAACGTTTATAGTTTCATACTCGTTTAATACTCTATTATAGCCCATCATAAAGTGATTGAATTGGTTTAATAATGATGCGGTTTACTTCTTCAATCATTTTGCTTAATGCCATTTCTGCTTCTAACATAGCTAATATTTTCCCGTTTTGCTGAGCTAACTGTGCCGCTTTTTGTGCTTGCACTAGTTCATCTTCTTGCAATTCTTCCCCGGCCATTTGCTTTTGCTGTAGCTTTAATTGAATATCGCGGAAATTTGTAAATAAATTTTTAGCTTCTTCATCATTGCGGACTAATTCAACAGCTTCTTTTAAAACTTTGTATTCATCCGTTTGACGTAATGTTGCCTCTAGCTTATTAATGTCTTCATAAATGTTAATCATGGTTTTCCTACTTTCTCACTTTATTTTGTCATAAAGACGATTAGCGCCTGCACAATACCGACTATTCCGCCGATTATACCACCTAACAAAGTAATCATCTTTAACTCATTTCGAATAATTCCGAGTATGAGTTCTTCAAGTTTTGCAATTGGGAACGAATCAACTTGCTCACGTACAACTTCTGCTAAATTCAAGCGCTGTAGGACATCTTCAATTTTATCTTCCGCAGCTAGAAACACTTTATCCATTACTTTAGGTAGTAACTCGTCATTTACCCAAGCTTCACCTTGAGGCCAATAATCATGTATCGTTTTATTTATACGTTCATCGATCGCAAGCTGTTCCTTTGCATAACGTTGAACATTCCCTACAATCGTATCAAAATTTACCTCTTTCATAAAGTCCATGGCAGGTCTTTGTTTGATTTTTTCCCATTCAGCCGTAAAAATTCGTTGTAATAACGCGTGTGTCCCTGGTGCTTGCAAAAATTTCACAAGCTCTCGCTGTACTTTATCAACAAGTGACATGGAGTCTCCCATAAACATTTGAATCATGCCACCAAATGAACCTTTCGTACTTAAAAAATCATCAATCATATTTTTAATCGTCATTGTGCCTTCAGGTGAAAGGAAATAATCTTCCCCTTTTTGTAGTATTTGTACTACAGCGTCATTTACTTTTTTGTCTAGTACTTGCTCTAAATCTTGGGGCAGTAGTTGTTGAATCGTTTTTGTCGATAACACATGCTTCATTGACTCAAATTGATTGGAAATAAGTACATCTACTTTTTCTTCAATTGTTTGCGGTAAATGGCT
>DEQI01000012.1:0-2008 GCA_002360295.1 Planococcaceae bacterium UBA3370 | reverse complement strand
CGTGCAAATGCTAAAACATTGTTACGAATATCATCAGATAAAAATTTCTTCTTGATTGTATCAGGCGTTAATAAATATTCCGACACGGTTTTTCCTAATTGGATTGCTAATACATCTCGCCTTTTGGGTATAAGCCCTGGTGTTAATGGTAAACGCCAACGCATAAAGTAAATCGGCTTATACGGACGAAATAACATTTTGATTGCCATATAATTTGTCGCAGCACCAACAATTGCCCCGACACCAGCTAGTAATATTAATAGTCCAAATAAACTATTCATTGTATCCTCTCATTTCTATTTGGAATTTCTTTATTATAGCATTGCTGCTGTTATATCTCTTCTTTTGACCATTGCATAGGGTGACACTTACTAGTACGATTAGAATGGGGAGGGAGTTTCAAATGATTCAACATTTTAGTTTTAAACCGTTATATAAAAACACTCAATTACCTGGGTGGCAACTATCCTTTTTTTATAAACAAAAACGCTATGAAGCAGCATATAAAAAAGATGGGGATATCAAGTTTATTGGGGATTCACCTGCTAGTGCGGATTTAGAAATGATTGAAAAAATGATCCATGAACTCATGTTATTTCATGTCTATGAGTAGAGTATCCGAATAAAACATAGCCTTACGATAAAAAAGACTGTCTCACCTACGAGACAGTCTCTTCCTTTAACGCATATTTACATCCAAATATAATATAAAAATAAGTGGAAGCGATTAAATATAAACAACCGGTAATCGTAAAGGCGTATGCATACCCCCAATATGAGCCGAATTTTGTAACAAGCCATGCTGCTGGCAAGCCCATCGTTGCCCACCCTAAATTAAAGACCATTTGATTAACTGAGTTGGCAAGTCCTTTATATTTATCGTGCACAACATCCATTGCAATTGCACTTTGAATGGGGTTACCAGCATTCATAAGTGCTTGACGAAGTAAAAACCCAAGTGAAGCTAACAATAACATATTTGTAAAAGCAGTTAAAAATAAAAACGGAATCGACATTAACTGAAATATAACGAGGGCACGCACTTTTCCGACACGTTTTACAAGCATTGGACCAATTAGCATGGCAACAGCAGTCATTGCAGAGCCGAGTGCAAGTATGAGCCCAATATATGAATTGGATGCCTCGAAACGATTAGCAAAATATAAATTTAAATAGGGAATGACAAGACCTGATCCAGTACCAATCAGCAAGTTAGCCATGGCAAAAAGCACAATCATTTTTAAATTAAACCGAAAGTTAGCCTCTTTTGTTTCAATTGCTTCACCCTCTTGAGCTCTTTCAACCTTTGCAATCGATGTAGTAGATTGTAATTTAAATAATGGATATAAGCCAAAGAAGAAAATGACAACACCAAAGATGAGTGCAATCTGTATACTTTCTACCTCACCTATTTTTAAAATCCATTGTAAAACATCGGCAATGACGCCTCCTAGTAAACTACCTACTACATTTGAGATAGTAACAAGGGCAAAATGAATACTAAATAAATGCATCCGCTCACCTGGATTAGAGTTTTCCGCTAAAAACGGAACACCTGACACTTGTGCAAGTGCCCAAACAATGCCCATCATAAATGCAAATATAAGCATCGGTTGTTCGGTCGTCACGATACTTCGACCGAGCAACAGAAACGCCGTCAACGAAGTACCTATAATCAATATCCATTTACGTCCAAACTTATCACTGATAATCCCAGCTGGAACGAGCATCAGTGCTGTTGCGAGAGAGGTAATCGAAATGACACTCCCATTAACTGATTCTGGTAATCCCAGCTCCCGAATGTACAAATTGTACATGACACTAAAAACACCCATTCCAGTTTGGATTAGTACATTCGCTAATATAAATAATCGTACATTTCTGTTAAACGATTTTAAATTTCTACGCCATTCCCGAAGCCATTTAGACAAAATCTGCACATCACTTTCCTCTTTTTATTTCGATAATCTAAATATAAGATTTTCGTAATAATTAAGCAACTGCTTAT
>DEQI01000256.1:18246-24888 GCA_002360295.1 Planococcaceae bacterium UBA3370 | reverse complement strand
TGTTCAGTTTTCAAGGTTCATGTCGCTTGTCTTTTTGTGACAACTTTAATATCTTAACTTATTTTAAGAACTTTGTCAACAACTTTTTTTATCTTTTTAAAGAATAAAGATTCAAGTTGTGTCTTCAGTTCGTCTTAACGACTTATTTATAATAACAAGAATATAAAAGTACGTCAATACTTTTTTTTAAAAGATTTATTGTAATTCCCTCTTAATTATATCAGTTTCACGTATTTAAATAAGTTTGCAAAAAAACAACTATACTAAATGAAATCCTCTCTATAACCTCTTAAATTAAATTCGTTTGTTTCCATTAAAACTATGCTTCCCCCTCTATTTACCCTAATCTACTACTCCCTCACTTACCTTTGTTCCATTTCTAATAAAGATATGGAACAAACTAAAACTCCAATTTCACCCCAGAAAAGAAAGGATTAGAAAGTAATAACCTTCTGTAAACCTCTCCTCAAAAATACATACATAAATGCAGCCATATCACTATTCACTTTTAAAACATGACTACCTTGTCATTTGTAATTACACGTGAAATATGGATTGAACGTACTGTTGCTAAGTCGACAAATTCACTAGAGCTCAAAATTTTGACTAAAGGTCTTGTTGGCGCATACTTATTAATAAACATCACTTCTGCATGTTCTTTATTGGATAACTCCACTTTTGTTCCAATTGGTAAATCAGCTACTATATCTATTAGTGCTTGTACAACTTTTATATCAAATTTACCAAACTCTTCCTCTTTTATCATTTCAATGACTTGGAATGTCGCCTTTTTTTGACTATATAACCGTTCACTTGTCATCGCATGGTAGACGTCTGCCACCGCAATAATTTGTGAGAATGCAGTGATGTTACCGTTTTTCTCACCTCTAGGGTAACCACTTCCATTGAGACGCTCATGATGTTGAAAAATGGCTATTTTCATTTCATCCTTTAATGCAGGTAAGTTTTTCACCATTAAGTAACTATTAATAGGATGTTGGCGTATTTCAGCAACTTCTGTTTCCGTTAGTTTCGTTTTTTTCTCTCGAATTTTGACCGATACTTTTGCCATCCCGCAGTCTGCTAACATTCCTGCAATAGCCATTTGAATACAAATACCACGTTCATAACCTAATTTTTGTGTAACAATAGCGGAAATTAAACCTGTCGCAATACTATGATGATATAAATAATCTTTTGGATTTGAATAACTATCTAAATCAAAAATATAAGAACGGTTCTCTAAAACAAGTTCAATTAATGGAATCATCATACCCCGAACTTTAGTAATATCTATTTTGGCTCCAGACTGCCAATTTAAAAATTCCTTTTTGATTTGTTGAATAGCCTCCGTATAGTACATTTCAAAAGAATTAGTTTTTGTTATTGGTGGCATAATTATAGAAGAAGCTTCATTTGACTTATCATTAGTACTCGGCACATCATCTTTATATATAAGAACTGTGTGAATTCGAAATGCTTTTAAAATATGTATATGTTCATATGTAACTTTTGTATCTTTAAAAATAATCGGATATTGCGTATTCGCAAAAATATCCTCTGCTATTACTGTTCCTAATCGCAATTCTGAAACATTCATATATGTAGCTTCCACTAGAAGACCCACCTTCATACTGTTACTTTTATTTCCATTGTAGCTTAAGTGGTACTAAAATTTAAGAGAAAATTCTTTATTTCCCCTCAGATTATTAAAAATTCAATTAGTTGGAACTATAATTTCTAAAAAATAAGAGGACGTTTCAACATAAGTTCAAACGTCCTCTATAATGATTATTCTTCTTGTTCAGTTTCTTCTTCAACTAATTCATCATCAGAATCATCTTTTTTTACTCTCGCAACAGTTGCAACATATTCATCATCTGCTAAACGAATTAGTCGAACACCTTGCGTGCTACGTCCAATAACAGATATATCATTTACATCCATACGAATTAACATACCATTAATCGTAATTAACATTAAGTCTTCTGTGCCATCTACTGTTTTAACGGCCACCATTTTACCGTTCTTTTCAGTAATTTGCATCGTTTTTAGACCGATACCACCGCGACTTTGTAAACGATATTCTTCTTCAGGTGTACGTTTACCGTATCCTTTTTCTGTTACGACTAATATTTCTTGTCCTGGTTCTACAATTTCCATACCTATTACATGATCGCCTTCGCGAAGTTTAATTCCTCGTACACCAGCTGCAGTACGACCCATAGAACGAATTTCATCCTCTTGGAAACGAACTAGCATACCATCGCGAGTTCCTATAATAATTTGTTTCGTACCATCTGTTAATCGAACTGAAATAAGTTCATCATCTTCTCGTAACCCAATAGCAATTAAACCATTTGTACGGATATTAGCAAACTGTTCTACAGGTGTACGTTTCGTAATACCCGTTTTAGTTGTAAAAATAAAGTATGCATCTTCATCGAATGAATCAATCCGAATCATTGCTGTTACTTTTTCGTCTTTATCAACATTTAATAAATTGACTAAAGGCAATCCTTTTGCTGTACGTCCATATTCAGGTATTTCGTAACCTTTTGCACGGAATACTTTACCTTTCGATGTGAAGAATAAAATCGTATCATGTGTGGATGTAAATAATAGATGTTCCACAAAATCATCTTCGTTAGTGCCCATACCTTGTACACCACGTCCACCGCGTTTTTGAGAACGATATGTGTTGGCAGCTAAACGTTTAATATAACCATTATGAGTTAACGTCACAACAGAGTTTTCACGTGGAATTAAATCCTCATCCTCGATCATTTCCAAACCGCCAGAAGTAATTTCTGTACGACGTTTATCATTATAGCGTTCTTTAATTTCAGTTAATTCTTGACGAATAATATCAAGAATTTTCTCTTCATCAGCTAATATTGCTTTTAATTCTGCAATTAACTTTTGTAACTCTTGATATTCTGATTCTATTTTTTCACGTTCTAATCCACTTAAACGGACTAAACGCATATCTAAAATAGCTTGAGCTTGGCGCTCAGATAAATTGAAGCGTTCCATTAATAGTGGCTTTGCTTCATCCCCACTACGAGAATTACGTATAATCGTAATAATTTCATCAATATGATCAAGCGCTATACGTAAACCTTCTAAAATATGAGCACGTTCTTCTGCTTTTCGAAGTTCAAATTGCGTACGGCGTGTAATTACTACTTTTTGATGTTCTAAATAATAATGTAATACTTCTTTTAAACTTAATACTTTTGGTTGACCGTCTACTAATGCCAACATATTGACACCAAAGCTGGATTGCATCGGTGTTTGTTTAAATAAATTATTTAAAATAACATTGGCATTTGCATCTCGACGAACCTCAATAACAATACGCATACCATTACGGTCAGATTCATCACGTAAATTTGTAATACCGTCGATTTTTTTATCGCGTACAAGCTCCGCAATTTTTTCAATTAACTTCGCCTTGTTTACTTGATATGGTAGCTCATGCACTAAAATTGTTTCTTTACCGTTCGATTTTTGCTCAATTTCTACTTTTGCACGAATCGTAATGGACCCACGACCCGTTTCATAGGCACGACGAATACCAGAACGACCTAAAATAAGCCCACCTGTTGGGAAATCAGGACCTGGAATTATATCCATTAACTCTTCTGTTGTAATGGCTGGATTTTCTGAAAGGGCTAAAACAGCATCGATTGTTTCACCTAATTGATGTGGTGGAATATTTGTCGCCATCCCAACTGCAATTCCTGATGCACCGTTCACTAAAAGGTTTGGATAACGAGCTGGTAATACAAGCGGTTCTTTTTCACTACCATCATAGTTCGGCCCATAATCGATTGTATCTTTATTAATATCTCGTAACATTTCCATTGCGATTTTTGACATACGCGATTCTGTATAACGCATGGCAGCTGCGCCATCACCATCTACAGAACCAAAGTTACCGTGTCCATCTACAAGCATGTAACGATAACTAAAATCTTGCGCCATACGCACCATTGCGTCATATATTGAAGAGTCACCGTGTGGGTGGAACTTACCCATTACATCCCCAACTATACGCGCACTCTTTTTATATGGTTTATCTGAAGTGTTTCCAAGTTCCTGCATACCGAACAAAATACGACGGTGTACAGGTTTTAACCCGTCACGTACATCTGGTAGTGCACGTGAAACGATAACACTCATTGCATAGCTTAAAAATGAAGTTTTAATTTCAGTCGTAATATTTCTTCCTTGAATATTTCCATGTTGAATCTCAGACAAAATATTGACCTCCCTTCTATAGCACTAAATATCTAAATCTTGGACGTAAACTGCGTTTTCTTCTATGAAATTACGGCGAGGTTCTACATCGTCACCCATTAACTGATCAAAGATTCTGTCTGCTTCCATCGCATCATCTAAATCTACACGGATTAATGTACGGTGTGCTGGATCCATTGTTGTATCCCATAATTGTTCTGCATTCATTTCCCCTAAACCTTTGTAACGTTGTACATTTGGTTTTGGAACACTTGACAGACGTGCTAAAATTTCTTCTAATTCCTCATCAGAATAGCAATACTCCACATGCTTTCCTTGTTTAACTTGATATAGTGGTGGCTTTGCAGCATATACATAACCAGCCTCTATTAACGGACGCATAAAACGGAAGAAGAAAGTTAAAAGTAATACGCGAATATGCGCACCATCAACATCGGCATCTGTCATAATAATAATTTTATGATAACGTGCTTTTTCTAAATTAAATTCTTCACCAATACCCGTACCAAACGCAGTAATCATTGCGCGAATTTCAGCATTTGACAAAATACGGTCAAGTCTTGCTTTTTCAACGTTTAATATTTTCCCACGAAGCGGCAAAATAGCTTGGAAATGACGGTCACGACCTGATTTTGCTGATCCACCTGCAGAGTCACCCTCTACAATATATATTTCGCACTCTTCTGGATTTGTTGAAGAACAATCTGCTAATTTACCCGGTAAACTTGAAACTTCCAAAGCAGATTTACGTCGTGTAAATTCACGTGCTTTTTTTGCAGCAATGCGGGCACGTGCTGCCATCGTTCCTTTTTCGACAATTTGACGAGCAACAGTTGGATTTTCAAGCATAAATCGTTCAAACCCTTCAGAGAATAAAGAGTTTGTGATTTGGCTTACTTCAGAGTTCCCTAGCTTTGTTTTTGTTTGTCCTTCAAATTGCGGATCAGGATGTTTCACTGAAACAATGGCCGTTAACCCTTCACGTACATCTTCTCCGCTTAAATTTGCATCTGAATCTTTTAACAGTCCATTTTTACGCGCGTAATCATTAATAATCCGTGTAAGTGCTGTTTTAAAACCAGATTCATGTGTTCCACCTTCGTATGTGTTGATATTATTAGCAAAGGACATGATTGTAGAAGAAAAACCAGCATTATACTGCATGGCAACCTCTACAGAAATACCATCTTTTTCACCGTTAATATCAATTGGTTCATGGATTGGCTCTTTATTGGCATTCAAATGCTCTACATACGAACGGATACCACCTTCATAGTGGAATGTTGTAGAACGAACTTCTTCTTCACGCTCATCTAAAATTGTTAAATGAATACCACGATTTAAATAAGCTAATTCACGTACACGAGTCGCTAAAATATCATATTCATATACAGTCGTTTCTTTAAAAATTTCTGCATCTGCTTTAAATCGTGTAATTGTACCTGTATCATCCGCATCGCCAATAACAGTTAAAGGTTGAACTGTTTTACCGCGCTCAAATTTAATGACATGTAAATGCCCATCACGTTTCACATATACTTCAGTCTCAATGGATAAAGCATTAACAACTGATGCTCCAACACCATGTAAACCGCCAGAAACTTTATAGCCTCCACCGCCAAATTTACCACCAGCGTGTAACACCGTCATAATAACTTCAACAGCAGGCAGGCCCATTTTTTCTTGAATGCTTACAGGAATCCCACGTCCATTGTCTTCTACTCGAATCCAGTTATCTTTTTCGATCGCTACAGTGATTTCCGAACAAAAGCCTGCAAGTGCTTCATCGATACTATTATCAACAATTTCCCACACTAAGTGGTGTAAACCTTTTGAACTTGTAGAACCGATGTACATTCCTGGACGTTTCCGAACTGCTTCTAAGCCTTCTAATACTTGAATTTGATCAGCATCATATGCTTGCTGCTGAACTTCTTTTTCTTCTAATGCCACCTTGTTCACCTACTCTTTCTCTAACTCTGTCGTTGCAAATTAAATAAATGGCATAAAACCACACTATATTTTAATTGTCCCTTGTTTCACGTGGAACAATTTCGCATGCTTCATCGTTTCATGGTGAATTCCTTCAACACTTGTTGTAGTAACGAATGTTTGTACTTCTTCTTGAATAGTGTTTAATAAATGAGTTTGTCTATAATCATCAAGTTCTGATAATACATCATCCAACAATAAAATTGGTGTATCTTTCGTTTCTTGTTTAATGAGTTCAATTTCGGCCAGTTTTAATGACAATGCTGTAGTACGCTGTTGACCTTGTGAGCCATATATTTGAACATCATAATCGTTTACAAAGAATTGCAAATCATCTCGATGTGGACCATATAGTGTTACTCCGCGTTCTAGCTCCCTTTTTTT
>DEQI01000256.1:8867-18141 GCA_002360295.1 Planococcaceae bacterium UBA3370 | reverse complement strand
ACTAATTTTTCTAGCCCACGGGAGATTTTCGCATGAATTGGTTCAGCCCATTCCTGTAGGAGATCCACAAATTGAAATCTTTTGCGAATAATTTGAACTGCAGCATGTATGTACTGCTCTGTATAAATATCAAACATGACATCATTCAATGATGAACGCCCTTGATTATTTTTCAAAATCGTATTGCGCTGTTTTAGAATTTTTTGGAACGTTAATAAATCATGTAAATATACGGGTGAAATTTGACCAATTTCCATATCAATAAATCGACGTCTTAATTGCGGACTACCTTTAACAATAGTTAAATCCTCTGGTGCAAACATGACGACATTCATTTGCCCAATATAATTACTTAGACGAGTTTGCTCTAAGTGATTTATTTTACCCTTCTTCCCTTTTTTAGATACAGTTAATTCTATCGGGAGACTACCGTAACGTTTTTGCACAACACCTTCTATTTTACCATAGTCTGAATCCCAACGTATCAATTCTTTATCGTTTGATGTACGGTGGGATTTTGCCATCGCTAAAACATAAATTGATTCCATTACATTTGTTTTACCTTGTGCATTTTCTCCAATAAAGACATTGATCTTTGGAGAAAAATCAAGAGTCAGCGATTCGTAGTTACGATAATTTGTAAGCTGCAAACGCTCAATATTCATTAAATTCCTCCGTTCGAAACTATACGAAAGCGTCCAACGTTAGGAATATTAATAACATCTCCATGGCGTAATTTACGTCCTCGACGGTCATCAACTTCCCCGTTTACATATACTTCATGTTCACTTAAAAACCACTTCGCCATTCCACCTGAACTAATAGCATCAGTCATTTTTAACACTTGGCCTAAAGTTACAAATTCTGTATCAATCATTATGTCTTGCACGATTTTCAATCCTCCGCTATTTTAAATCTATCCTTCTATCATACCAAAAAATTATATAAGAAGTAAGAAAAGCGAATTTTGTGATACTCTAAATTTTTTCCACCTTTATTATCGAACGAAAATAAAATGTCCAAAAAGTTCAAAGCCGAACCTTTTGGACATTTTTAATTTTTATAAGCTTGTTAGTAAGTGCGTACTGGTAAAATAAGTTGGAGAATCGCATCGTCATGAACTGAACGCAAAATAAACGGACGCATTGCTCCCGTAAATTGAATAAGTACATCTTGGCCATCAATCGCTTTTAGAGCTTCCATCATGTATTTCGCACTGAAGGAAATTTTCAAACTTTCTCCCTCTAACGTTTCAACTTGAATTTGCTCCTCTACTTTCCCTATTTCTGGTGAGTTTGATGAAACTTCAATGACATTGTTTTCTAATGTTTCAAAACGAACGACATTATTACGATCTTCTCTAGCTAAAAGCGACGCACGGTCAATTGCTTGCAACAATGATTTACCATTAATCTCCACATTCGTTTTGTAATCTTCTGGTATTAAACGCGATGTATCTGGGTAATTCCCTTCTAATAAGCGAGAGAAAAATAATACATCCTCTGTTTTAAATAATACTTGTTGATTTGTTAATGCAATATGAACTGGATCCGTTGTATCTTCTAGAATTTTGTTTAATTCGTTTAAGCTTTTCCCTGGAATGACAACACCATTAACATCATTCGGTAAATTTTCCAACTCGACTTTACGTCGCGCTAAACGGTGACTATCCGTTGCAACGCATATTAATTCATTTCCAGAAATATTCCAGTTTACACCTGTCAACACTGGGCGCGTTTCAGATGTTGCTACAGCAAATACTGTTTCGCGAATAATTGATTTTAATAAATCAGCTGGCATTGTAAATTGGCGGTCATCTGTTACTTCAGGTAATAATGGATATTCTGATGCATCAGATCCAATTAGATGGAAATCAGATTTACCTGAACGAATAAGTGTTGCAAAACCTGCTGCTACTTCAATATCCACTTCATTTGTCGGTAATTTACGTACAATTTCGTTGAACATACGCGCTTGTAAGACAATTGAACCTGTTTGTTTTACGTTAATAAGCTGCTCTCCATTTTCTTCAACAGGAATAAATGTTTGGATTGTAATATCCGCATCACTTCCTGTTAAATAAACACCTTCGTTCGTTACATCAATTTTAATCCCTGTCAAAATCGGAATAGTTGTTTTGGAGCTAACTGCTTTTGTTACGTCATTTAAAGCCGCTAGTAAACGATCTCGCATAATATCGAATTTCATAGTCAAACCTCACTTATATAATAATTTTTTATAATAAAAGATAAATAGATATAGTAATAGGCGCTGTGGATTTGTGGATAAGTGCCTTTTTACCGAATAAAATCAGTCTATCCACATGTAGATAGACTGTGTATAAGTTTGTGTGAAACAGTTGAAGTTATCAACAACTTTATTTACCTAACATACTACGAATTTGTTTAATGTCTTGTTGTAAATTTTGATCTTGTTTGAGTAATGTCGAAATTTTTTCGTGTGCATGAATGACAGTTGTATGATCACGTCCACCAAATTCCTCCCCTATTTTAGGAAGCGAAAAATCTGTGAGTTCACGTGATAAATACATAGCAACTTGTCGCGGAAAAGCGATTGATTTAGTTCTCTTTTTCGCTTTAAAGTCTTCTAATCGAATATTAAAATGCTCACCTACTGCGTTTTGAATATCTAAAATAGATATCATTCTCGGTTTCGCATTCGGCATGATGTCTTTTAAAGCCGCCGCAGCAAGTTCTGGCGTCACATCTTCATTTACAAGTGATGAATAAGCAACGACGCGTATTAAAGCCCCTTCTAATTCACGGATATTTGTATCTATTTGATTAGCAATATATAACATGACCTCATTAGGAATATTTAGTCCATCAGCCTTTGCTTTTTTTCTTAAAATAGCAATTCGTGTTTCAAGATCTGGTGGTGCGATATCGGTAATGAGGCCCCACTCAAAGCGTGAGCGCAAACGATCTTCTAGTGTTGGTATTTCTTTCGGTGGTCGGTCACTTGAAATAACGATTTGTTTTGACTCCTCATGTAACGTATTAAATGTATGGAAAAATTCCTCTTGAGTAGACTCTTTCCCAGCTAAAAATTGAATATCATCAATTAATAGCACATCGACATTACGGTATTTATTGCGGAAGTCAATCGCTTTATTGTCCCGAATAGAGTTAATAAACTCGTTTGTAAATTTTTCAGATGATAAGTATACAACTTTGGCATTTGGGTTATGTTCTAATACATAGTGGCCGATTGCGTGCATTAAGTGAGTTTTACCTAATCCTACTCCTCCATAAATAAAGAAAGGGTTGTATGCTTTTGCAGGTGCTTCTGCTACAGCAAGTGATGCTGCGTGTGCAAATCGATTACCAGAACCAATTACGAATGTATCAAAGGTATATTTAGGATTTAACATCCCCGGTGTACTTTCATGATAGTCGTGATCTCTCGCTTGGATTTTTGGCGCTGGCAAGTCGAAATCATCGGAATCCTGATTTTTTTGAACAACAAATTTAATTAACAAATCTTCGCCTGTTAACTCGTTTAAAATGCCCGTTATTAAGTGAATATAGTGGTTTTCAAGCCAATCACGTGCAAATGAGTTCGGTGCTGCTATCGTAATATTTGTCCCTTTATATGACAAAAGCTTTGTTGATTTCAGCCACGTTTCGAAGCTTGGTTTTGAAATTTTTTGTTCAACCTGAGCCAGGACATTATTCCATAATTCTTCTAAATGTTCCAAGCATGCTCGTCCTTTCATATTCGTTTAATAGAAAAACGAAACGTAATTACATTTATTTTTAATAGAAAATATTTTTAAATACACATAATCACAAGCTGTGGATAAAGTATATCCAAAACTAGTGTAAAAATCTATCCACATATTATTAACAACTGTGGATAAAATATTTCCCGATAAAATACTCCACAAAGGAAAACACAATTATCGTATCAAAAAAAATGAGGTATTTCAATACTTTATGAAACTTATCCACAAAAACAAAATTACACACATCGAAGTTGTCCACAGTATATGGGTTTGTGAAAAAGTTGTAGATAACACATGTGGATAAAATTTTGTAGATAAAAATCTATCCACACTCTATTTCCCGAGAATGAAAGTGAATTGTGGATAATTAAAACTAGAGGATTTTGAGGGAAAGAACGGAAGCTTTCACAAGGCATTGACAAAGTCATATTTTATTTTATATAATATGCAAGTCTGTATGTTAGAAATAGATATGATGACTCTGAAATGCAGGAGGTGTATATATACATGAAACGCACATATCAACCAAAGAAACGTAAGCACAGCAAAGTTCACGGTTTCCGCGCACGCATGAGCACGAAAAACGGCCGTAAAGTATTAGCTGCTCGCCGTCGTAAAGGAAGAAAAGTATTATCAGCATAAGTCCACTGAGCCACATCAGTGGTCTTTTTTTTCTTTATTAATAGCATAATTAAATGAAAAATGAGGATCCAATGATTAGATGGAGCAGGTGAAAGAATGAATAAACGCCAACGAATTAAGAAAAATGAAGAGTTTCAAAGGGTGTTTAAAAAAGGGAAGTCTTTTGCAAATCGCCAATTCGTTGTATATTGCTTGAAAAAGGAAGATCAATTGGAGTTTCGCATTGGCTTATCTGTAAATAAAAAAATCGGTAAAGCTGTTACGCGCAACCAAGTGAAGCGTTATATTCGACAAACATTTCTAGAATTAAAAGATGAAGTAAGGCAAGACATGGACTATGTTATTATCGCCCGACATCAGGCGGCCGCATTAAATTTCCACGAAACAAAGAAAAGTTTAGAACATGTTTTAAAGATTGCAAAGGCGTTCAAAAAATAATCGGATTTTTATAAATTTGAGAAAATTTATGAACGAACGAGCAAAATATATGGAACAATTAGTAGAGTGTAAACGTCAACACGTGGTAAAATATCGTCATAAACTAAATTGAATAGTTGCTCTAGGAGGAAGAAGGTTGAAGAAAAGACTTTGGATTGTTCTTACACTCGTATCAGCAGCTCTTTTGCTATCTGGGTGTTCAGAATTTAATCAACCCATCTCAGCTGAAAGCAAAGGCTTTTGGAATGAGTTTATTGTTTGGCCATTAGTATCTGTTATTAAATATTTCGCAGAACTTTTAGGGTCTTATGCCCTTGGGATTATTGCCGTAACAATTATAATCCGACTTGCTATTTTACCTTTAACAATTAAGCAAATTAAAAGTTCAAAAAAAATGCAAGAAATACAACCGAAGATGAAAGAGCTACAAGCAAAATATAGCTCAAAAGACGCGGTTACACAGCAAAAGTATCAACAAGAAATGATGGCATTAATGCGTGATTCAGGTGCCAATCCGTTAGCTGGATGTTTACCAATATTAGTTCAAATGCCGATATTAATCGGATTTTACCACGCGATTAGTCGTATGAATGCGACGCCAACATTTGATTTAGGGACATTTTTAATTTTCCCATTAGCAGAACCGAGCGCAGTGTTAGCGATTTGTGCAGGGATTTTTCAATTCCTTGTATTAATGACAGGCCCAGCTATTGATAATCCTCAAATGAAAATCATGATGTATATTATGCCAGTCATGATTATTGTGTTGGGTATGACTTTCCCGGCAGCATTATCTTTATATTGGGTTGTCGGAAACATTGTATCAGTCATTCAAAACCTTGTTATTTATAAGCCTTGGAATAAAAAGAAAACAGAAGCTACTACTACTACAGGAGGGGCTAAAAAGTGAAACAACTTACGCAAATAGGCGCAACTGTCCAAGAAGCGATCTCATTAGCGTTACAACAGCTTGAAAAAACCCGTGAACAAGTAGATGTTGAAGTTTTGCAAGAAGGTAAAAAAGGATTTTTAGGTTTTGGTGCACGTCCTGCAAAAGTACGTGTTACTGTAAAAGAAGAAGTTCAACCAGTTGAAATTCTAGCTGAAGAAGAAGTATTAATTCATGAAAAAGTGGTGAACCAACCACAAGTAACAGTTTCCGGGGAGAAAGCTCAAACTGACGATATTGAAGATCTGATTCAACCAGCAGAACAAGAACGACAAGATGAACAGCAAGTAGATCCAGTCCAAGAAGCGGAATCATATATTATGAATATCGCAAAGGACATGGGGATTACCGACTTACACATCGAAGTGACAACTGAAGGTAAATATACGACCTTTAGATTAGAAAGTGAAAAGGCGGCATTACTTATTGGGAAACGTGGACAAACGTTAAATGCTTTACAACAATTAACGCAGCTCGTGTTAAATAAGAGTGCAAAGTCCTATATGCTTGTCAATCTCGATGTGGAAGATTATCGTGAACGTCGCCGTGTTGCCTTAGAGCAATTAGCTGAGCGCATGGCAGATAAAGCAATTCATACAAGGAAGAAAGTTTCCTTTGAGCCAATGCCATCCTATGAAAGGAAAATTATCCATCATACATTGGCAAACCGTCTGGATATTGAAACCTATTCAGAAGGCGTAGAGCCAAACCGCTATTTAGTGATAGAACCTATTAAATAAGTGATTTGGCACATACAGACAACATAAAAACGGTCTATTTTCTGTGAAAATAGGCCGTTTTCTTTGCGCCAAAAAGCGATCAAGTAGTCAAATCTACTGTGAGTAAATTGCTTTACTTTAGATTTTACGTAAAATATGTTAGTCTAAATTGTTAGATAGTATTGCTGGGGAAAGTTATTAACATGTGGATAAGTCGATCCCGAGCGTAGGGAGAAGGAATAGTGTTAATAAACAGAGCGAGTAAACAGCTAATATTTCCCTAGTTTTCGAATAAAGAAATCGAACCTATTTATTTGCAAGTTAAGGGTATAGTAAAAAATAAAAAATAGATAAATTAATTTTATAAATAGTGAACGTAAATTTATTGATCTTAGGAGGTATAGCATTGGAATTTAAAACGATAGCTGCCATATCCACACCAATGGGAGAAGGAGCGATTGCCATCGTTCGATTAAGTGGAGATGAAGCAGTAGCTATTGCCGATAAAATATTTTCATCGCCAAACGGAAAAAAATTAGCAGAGCAACCTACCCATACAATCCATTATGGGCATTTAATCGATCCGAAAACAGGGGAAGTAGTAGAAGAAGTCATGCTTTCATTAATGCGCGGACCTAAAACATTTACACGCGAAGATGTAGTTGAAATTAACTGTCATGGTGGAGTTGTTTCAGTTAACCGTGTATTGCAGCTTGTTTTAAGGAACGGAGCAACACTTGCTGAACCTGGGGAATTTACTAAGCGAGCATTTTTAAATGGCCGTATTGATTTATCACAGGCTGAAGCGGTTATGGATTTAATTCGAGCAAAAACAGATCGCGCGATGAATTTGGCTTTAGGTCAAATGGAAGGAAAATTATCTCGCCTTATTGGAGATTTGCGCCAAGCTTTACTCGAAACATTAGCTCAAGTAGAAGTGAATATTGATTATCCAGAGTATGATGATGTGGAAGAAATGACGGTACCTGTGTTACAAGAAAAATGTAGCTGGGTTCGTGATGAAATAGAAAAACTATTACAAACATCTTCTCAAGGGAAAATATTACGTGAAGGACTTTCAACCGTTATTTTAGGACGTCCAAATGTGGGGAAATCTTCCCTGCTAAACAGTTTAGTACAAGAAAATAAAGCGATTGTCACAGATATTGCTGGGACAACGCGTGATATTATAGAGGAATATGTGAACGTGCGTGGTGTACCATTACGTCTTGTCGATACAGCAGGTATTCGTGAAACTGAAGATATTGTAGAACGCATTGGTGTCGAACGCTCACGTGAAGCATTAAAAGGTGCAGACTTAATTTTACTTGTACTGAACGCATCAGAGAGCTTATCACAAGAAGATGAGCGACTTTTTGAAACAATTGAGAATATGGATTACATCGTTGTAGTCAATAAAACGGATTTACCGCGACAAATTGATTTACAACACGTACAGCAATTAGCGGGTAATCGCCGTATTGTGACAACTTCATTATTGAAGGAAGAAGGAGTTACAGAGCTAGAAGAAGCGATTGCAGCATTATTTTTTGAGGGTCAATTGGAAGCAGGAGATATGACGTACGTATCCAATGCACGACATATCGCACTATTACATCAAGCACAAAGCACAATTGAAGATGCCTTAGCTGCTGCTGAAGCAGGTGTACCAGTCGATATGATTCAAATTGATGTAACCCGTACATGGGAAATTCTCGGTGAAATTGTTGGTGACACAGTACAAGAAAGTTTAATAAATCAGCTATTCTCACAATTTTGTTTAGGGAAATAGTTATTCATATATAAAAGAAAGGAAGTTACGAGCATGTCAACTCAATATGAGGCAGGAACATATGATGTTATCGTTATTGGTGCAGGCCATGCTGGTGCTGAAGCCGCATATGCATCAGCTAAAAAAGGTGCTAACACGTTAATGTTAACGATTAACTTAGATATGATTGCTTTTATGCCATGTAACCCATCAATCGGTGGTCCCGCGAAAGGTATTGTCGTTCGCGAAATCGATGCCTTAGGCGGTGCGATGGCTAAAGTTATCGATAAAACGCATATTCAAATGCGTATGTTAAACACAGGTAAAGGACCAGCTGTACGTGCATTACGTGCACAAGCAGATAAAGTATTATATCAACAAGAAATGAAACGAATTCTTGAGGAGCAGGAAAATCTACAAATTCATCAAGCAATGGTTGAACAGTTAATTGTTGAAGATGGTGAAATTCGTGGAGTCATTACACAAATTGGTGCTATCTACCGTGCGAAAGCAGTAATAATTACGACAGGTACGTTTTTACGCGGTGAAATTATTATTGGTGACTTAAAATATTCGAGTGGTCCAAATAACCAACAGCCATCGATTAAACTAGCTGACAATTTAAAAGAGCTTGGTTTTGATTTAGTACGCTTTAAAACAGGTACACCACCTCGTGTGAATAACCGTACAATTGATTATTCGAAAACAGAAATTCAACCAGGTGATGACGTACCTCGTGCATTTAGTTTTGATACAACAGAATATATTATGGATCAGCTCCCATGCTGGTTAACATATACTAGTCCTGAAACGCACGCGATTATTGAAGCAAACCTTCATCTTTCACCGATGTATTCAGGTATGATCAAAGGAACAGGCCCGCGCTATTGTCCATCTATTGAAGATAAGGTAGTGCGTTTCAATGATAAGCCACGTCATCAAATTTTCTTAGAGCCAGAAGGACGAAATACAAGAGAAGTATATGTACAAGGTTTATCGACTAGCTT
>DEQI01000256.1:2263-8765 GCA_002360295.1 Planococcaceae bacterium UBA3370 | reverse complement strand
ACTCAATTATGGCCAACACTTGAAACGAAACGTATTAAAGGTTTATATACAGCAGGACAAATAAATGGTACGTCTGGTTATGAGGAAGCAGCTGCACAAGGTTTAATGGCAGGTATTAATGCTGCAGCGAAAGTACTTGGTGAAGGAGAAGTCATTTTAAGTCGAGCAGATGCTTATATTGGTGTTTTAATTGATGATTTAGTTACGAAAGGCACACCAGAACCCTATCGTTTACTTACATCTCGTGCGGAATACCGCTTATTACTTCGCCATGATAATGCGGATTTACGTTTAATGGAGATTGGTCATCAAATTGGTATGATTTCAGATGAACGTTATGCTAAATTTACCGAAAAACGTGCACAAATTGAGGCTGAAATTGCCCGCCTACGTGAAGTAATAATTAAACCGAATGAACAAACACAAGAAGTAATACGTTCAGTTGGTGGTACAGAATTAAAAGACGGAATTCGTGGTGCAGATTTATTAAAACGTACAGAAATGCATTATGATTTAGTCGCATCCTTATCACCTTCTGAAATAGAACTTTCAGACGAAGCAAAAGAGCAAATTGAAATTCAGTTGAAATATGAAGGGTATATTCAAAAAGCGTTACAGCAAGTTGAAAAACTTCGCAAAATGGAAGATAAAAAAATACCTGAGTATATTGATTATGATGCTATACCAAGCTTAGCAACAGAGGCACGTCAAAAGCTAAATAATGTACGTCCGTTATCTATTGCACAAGCATCACGTATTTCCGGTGTTAATCCGGCTGATATTTCAATTTTACTTGTTTACATTGAACAAGGAAAAATTGCGCGCATAGCAAACGATTAATATCTAAGAGCGCTTCTTTGTAGGCGCTCTTTATATATAAAGGAGAGTCCTATGAACGAACAACAATTTATTGAAGCGTTAAAAGCAAAAGGAATTGAGCTAACAGAAACGCAAATCGCCCAATTTAAAAAGTATTTTGAATTACTTGTTGAGTGGAATGAAAAAATGAACTTAACGGCAATTACGGATTTAGAAGGGGTTTATTTAAAGCATTTTTATGATTCCATTAGTACAAGCTTTTATTTTGATTTTACGAAAGTACAATCTGTTTGTGATGTAGGAGCGGGTGCAGGATTCCCAAGTATACCAATTAAAATTTGTTTCCCCCATCTGCATATTACAATTGTCGATTCATTGAATAAACGAATTACGTTTTTAACGCATTTAAGTGAGGAGCTTGGTTTAAGTAACGTATCATTTGTTCATGCTCGCGCGGAGGAATTTGGCCAAAATACTAAGTATCGTGAGCAGTTTGATGTGGTAACAGCCCGTGCTGTAGCGCGTCTATCTGTATTATCGGAGTTATGTGTTCCTCTTGTAAAGCAAGGTGGATATTTTGTTGCATTGAAAGCTGCAGCAGGACAAGAAGAATTAAAAGATGCTAAAAAGGCGATTGCTACTCTAGGTATAGAGTTAAAAGAAGAATATTCGTTTACGTTACCTGTTGAAGAGAGTGAGCGTACATTATATATTTTCGATAAAGTGAAGCAAACACCTAAGAAGTACCCACGAAAATCAGGTGTACCGAACAAAACACCAATACAATAGAGTCATCTAAGAGATTAAAAACTAACAATCTATACAAGGTGGAAAGCATTTATCCAATAGTCCCTATATCAAAAGACCGTATTGGTAAGGTTCATTTTGTCCCTAGTAAGGTATGAAATATATGAAATAAAATATTTTTTTGCATTTGATAGATATTTTCTCTATCTCATGCATACATAACTATATTGACCTTTATTTTATATATATGACAAAAATACTTTTATTCTATGTACATTTCAGCCTGAATAATAAATAATGTTTATAATGAGTAAGATAGTTTCTTAAAGGTGGTGCCACTCGGATGAAAAGTCCTTTTTCACGATTTTTCGGAGGCGGGAAAGAGCCTGCAGTAAAAAGTGAAGTAGAAGCTGTAGAAGAGAAAATGGCAATGGAAGAAGTAGTGAAAGTTCCAATTGAAAAAATAGTGCCGAATCGATTTCAACCTCGTACTGTATTTGATGATGACAAAATTGAGGAATTATCAAGAACAATCCATACACATGGTGTCATTCAGCCAATTGTTGTGCGTCGTCGTGATGGTCAAGATGTGTATGAAATTATTGCAGGTGAGCGTCGCTACCGTGCAATGAAAAAGTTACAATGGACTGAAGTACCAGCCATTGTACGCAATTTAAATGATAAGGAAACTGCTTCAATCGCATTAATTGAAAACTTGCAGCGTGAAGAGTTAACAGCAATTGAAGAAGCTCTTGCATATCAACAATTGCTTGAACTACATTCACTTACTCAAGAAGCCCTCGCTCAGCGTTTAGGAAAAGGTCAATCAACAGTAGCCAATAAATTGCGTTTACTTAAATTACCTCAATTTGTACAAGAGGCTATATTAAGACGAGATATTACAGAACGTCATGCACGTGCACTGATTGCTGTAAAAGACGAACAATTACAAATGCAATTAATTGCAGCAGTGATTGAATATGACTGGAATGTACGTCAACTTGAAACACAAATTCAACAACTTTTAGAACCGCAAGAAGAGCCGGTAAAAAAAGAAAAGCCAAAGCGTAAAGCCATTAGTAAAGATGTGCGAATCGCGTTAAATACGATTAAACAATCACTTTCAATGGTGACTAAGAGCGGCATCGAAGTGAAAACTGAAGAGGAAGACACAGAGGAATATTATCAAATTACTGTAAAAATCCCTAAGAAAAAATAATAGATTGAGTCATATAAATCTCTCGCTTTTATTGGCGAGGGATTTTTATTTTTAAAAATTTTCAATATTCTTATGAACTATGTTTGTATTTTGATAGAATGAAATAGAATAGGAATTATTAACAACTTTGCAGATCAATTAGATTCTACCTAAAAGACGGGTCATCACTGAAAGTCGGGGTTGATAGTAAGAATAATGTGTTTGTTGATTGGAGTCACGCTGGCGAGAGCGGAAATCAACATTAGCCTATAAAACGCTATATTTAGGAGTAGTAAGAGCGTCCTCGTATTTTCATATAACCGGATTGCGTTGAATGATCTAAAGTCGACAGTAACAGCTCTCGGGGGAAATAGCTTTTCTTAGTCTTTTTAATGTTACATATGTGATGAATTGAGTGATGGAAGCAGGTGGACAGCGTGGGGAAAGTAATCGCAATTGCCAATCAAAAGGGCGGTGTAGGGAAAACAACAACATCTGTCAATTTAAGTGCGTGTTTAGCGTATTTGGGGAAAAAGGTGTTGCTTATTGATATCGATCCACAAGGCAATACAACCAGTGGAGTAGGCATTAATAAAGGAGATGTGCATTCGTGTATTTATGATGTACTGATTGATGATGAAGATATAAAAAATACGGTTATACAATCTAAGGTTGAAAACTTATTTGTTGTTCCGGCTACGATTTCATTAGCTGGAGCAGAAATTGAGCTCGTTTCAACGATTTCACGAGAAGCTAGATTAAAAAATGCATTAAAACATGTTAGAGGAGAATATGAATATATCATTATTGATTGTCCTCCTTCGCTTGGATTATTAACAATTAATGCTTTAACAGCTGCAGATTCCATTATTATTCCTGTACAATGTGAGTATTACGCGTTGGAGGGATTAAGTCAGCTATTATCAACTGTAAGGCTTGTACAGAAGCATTTGAATAAGCATTTAATGATCGACGGTGTGTTATTAACGATGCTTGATGCACGCACAAATTTAGGTCTACAAGTGATTGAAGAAGTAAAGAAGTACTTTCAAGACAAAGTATATAAAACGGTCATACCAAGAAATATTCGTTTAAGTGAGGCACCTAGTCATGGTGAACCAATAATAATTTATGATGCAAAGTCGCGCGGTGCAGAAATGTATTTAGAGCTAGCAAGGGAAGTGATTAAACATGGTTAAAGGTTTAGGAAAAGGAATCGGGGCGTTATTCCCAGAAGAAGCGATTCAAAATGAAGAAAGTGTGCGACAAATTGAACTGACTAAATTAGTAGCAAATCCATTCCAACCACGAAAAGTGTTTAATGATGAGTCGATTGAAGAACTTGCTCAATCTATTCGTGAACATGGAATAATTCAACCTATTGTAGCGAGAAAAAAAGGCAAAAAGTTTGAGATTGTTGCTGGAGAAAGACGCTACCGTGCTGCAAAAATTGCAGGACTAACTGAAATTCCTGTCATCGTAAAAGAAATGACGGAGCAACAAGTGATGGAAGTGGCTATTTTAGAAAACTTACAGCGTGAGGATTTAACCCCAATTGAAGAAGCAGAGGCATATAGTAACTTAATCGATAAGCTCCATTTTACACAGGAAGATTTAGCAAATCGACTAGGGATCAGCCGTCCACATATAGCGAATCATATCCGATTACTACAATTACCAGATGAAGTAAGAGGAATGGTCAATGAAGGCGTATTATCGATGGGACATGGTCGAACATTGCTAGGGCTAAAAAATAAAAGGCAAATTCTAGATGTAGCGAAAAAGGTCATTGCTCAACAGCTCAATGTACGTCAGTTAGAAACACTCGTTCAGTCGTTAAACGAAGATGTTCCACGTGAAACAAAATTACCGCCGCGTGATATTTTTGTACAAGCGACAGAATCTCAATTACGTGATTACTTTGGTACGAATGTTCAAATTAAAAAACAAAAAGATAATAAAGGGAAAATCGAGATCGAATTTTATTCATCGGAAGATTTGGAGCGCATACTAGAGATTTTACAGGTAGAGAAAGAGTAGTAAATGAGCTGTAAATAGAGAGGAACGATATGATTTTTTTAGGAGCATTTATTAATGCCATATTCATTTTATTAGGTGGCTTTATTGGGCGATTATTTCGAAATTTCCCTGAGAAAACAAAAGAAACCGTCATGTCCATTATCGGCCTAGCTGTTGCTGTATTAGGTATACAAATGGGCTTTCAAAGTGAACATTTTGTTATTATTATTGTTAGTTTAGTTGTTGGATCATTAATCGGTGAGTGGCTAGACTTAGATAAGTGGTTGTATCGCTTTGGTAAATGGGTGGAATCCTTGTTTGGCTCGAAAAGTAACGGCTCCATTGCTGAAGGCTTTGTAACCGCTTCTTTAATATTTGTTATTGGATCGATGGCCATTATTGGTGCACTTGATAGTGGACTGCGTAATGATCACAATATTCTTTTTACTAAAGGAGTGATTGACGGTTTCGCATCGCTTATTTTAGCTTCTACGTTAGGTGTCGGCGTACTTCTTTCAGCGGTACCTGTCTTTTTATACGAAGCTGCAATTGCGTTAGCCGCAGGAGGTATCAGTTCATATATACCTAGTGCAGCGCTGGATTTATTTATTCAAGAAATGACAGCTACTGGTGGTATTATGATCTTTGCCATTGGCTTGAATATCGCTAATTTAACGAAAATTCGAGTAGCCAATTTGCTGCCTAGTATTATTGTTGTTGGAATAATTGTAGCTTGTATGTTTATTTTTTAGTAAATGACGTTGCCAAGCTAGCTGAAGTGCACGAGAAATTTTTTCACTCATCGAGTACGTTAAGTGAAGTCGTGTATTTTGTAAAACTTGTGCTTCCATAAAGCCTCCAACGTTGACAACTCCTTTAATGGACATGTCACCGATTGGGGGTAATTGTTTTTTTACAGCTCGTCCAGGATAAAGTGGGCCTTCTTCGACAATAATCATACCAATACGGCTTTGGTCACCTAAACAGGCATCAATCGCAATAACAAAAGGAATATCTAAACCTATTTGTAAGTCATTATAGGTGTCCAGTAAGTTGAGTGCATGAAGTGGTTTTTCTAATGTGCCAATGACTTCAAAAGGAAAGGCGAAATTACTTGTAAGTTGGCTGCCAATTAACGGGCCAAGTGCATCGCCTGTTGAACGATCTGTTCCAATACAGCAAAAAACTAATCTGTCATGCCCAAACGGAATGGTATTTAAAAATATGTCACTTAACTGCCATACTGCACTAGACTGTTCATAATGGACGGATGAATTTGAATAATTTTGCATAAACATAGTCTCACTTTCTTGTTTAATATTGATTACTCGTTTCTAAGCTAAAAATACGTTATATTTATGCAGTATATTCAAATAATCAATCTGTTATACAAGAGGTGGTAAATTTGGAAACAACACAATTAAAAGAGGAGCTCGCAACAGCTGATTTAAAAGGGCTTCAACGTTATACTCAAAAGCTCTTGGATTTTGTGACGAGTGAACAATTATGGGATTTCGTCATCGTTGCATCAATAAAAATTATCGCTATTGTGTTTATTTCAATGTTAGCGGTACGAATTGGGAAAAAAATCATTGCGAATATCTTTACTATGCGTTTACGAACACCGCTTAATCATTCAGAGCGACGTCAAAAAACGATATTAAAGCTTCTTCAAAGTGTGCTTACTTATTTTGTATATTTCTCAGCGATTATGGGGGT
>DEQI01000256.1:0-2101 GCA_002360295.1 Planococcaceae bacterium UBA3370 | reverse complement strand
GCAGAAGGAACAGTCGTCGAAATTGGATTGCGTACGACAAAAATAAAAGGTGGAAGTGGGGAGCAATTTATTATTCCTAACGGTTTAATAACAGATGTTGTCAATTTCTCAATTAATAATTCAAAAGCAATGATTGATATACAGCTTGCTGTCGATGCTAATATCGAAAAAGCAGAAAAAGTGATTACAGCGTATTTAAAAACATTACCTAAAATGCATCCAGAATTAACGAATGTGCCAACATTTTTAGGTGTACAAAATATTACTGGAACAGAAGTAACTGTTCGTATTATGGCAGAAACATTACCATTACAGCAATTTGGGGTAACACGTACTATTCGACGTGATATTAAGGAGTTGTTAGAGAAAAATGGTATCCCTGTTCCTTATCCAAAAATGATGTTATATGATCGCGTGATGGGTCGTGAAATTGAAGGAGGAGAATAAAATGGAGCAAAAAATATTTGCGCTAAATGATATTGTTGAAATGAAAAAACAACATCCTTGTGGAACAAATGCATGGAAAGTCATTCGGTTAGGCGCGGATATTCGTATTAAATGTGAGGGCTGTGGCCATAGTGTACTCATTCCAAGACGTGAGTTTGAGAAAAAAATGAAAAAGATTATTACGAAAGCAACAGAATAATAAAACGCTAGTAATTTATATGACCATTAGACTTTTATTCGATGAATCAATATAATAGAAAAGGTTATAGAAAAAATGAACGAAATTTTAGAAAGGTTGTGTCATGCATGGCATTAACAGCTGGTATTGTCGGTTTACCGAACGTTGGTAAATCAACATTATTTAACGCAATAACAAAAGCAGGTGCACTTGCTGCTAACTATCCATTCGCAACAATTGACCCGAACGTAGGGATTGTTGAAGTACCAGATGCACGTTTAGATAAATTAACTGAATTAGTAGAACCAAAGAAAACTGTACCAACAGCATTTGAATTTACAGATATTGCAGGTATCGTAAAAGGTGCTTCTAAAGGTGAAGGATTAGGAAATAAATTTTTAGCACATATTCGAGAAGTAGATGCAATATGCCAAGTTGTACGTTGCTTTGTTGACGAAAATATTACACACGTATCTGGTTCTGTTAACCCAATCGATGATATTGAAGTGATTAATTTAGAGCTTATTTTAGCTGATATGGAATCGGTTGAGAAACGTATTCAACGCGTGTCAAAAATGGCCAAGCAAAAAGATAAAGATGCGATGATTGAAGAACCAATCTTATTAAAAATTAAAGAAGTACTAGAAGCTGAAAAACCAGCACGTGCTGCAGACCTTTCTGATGATGAGAAAAAAGTAATTAAAGGGTTACATTTATTAACAATCAAACCAATGCTTTATGTAGCAAACGTTTCTGAAGATGAAGTGGCAGATGCTGCAAACAACGAGTATGTGAAAATGGTACGTGAATTTGCTGCTGCTGAAGGCGCACAGGTTATTACGATTTGTGCAAAAATCGAAGAAGAAATTTCTGAATTAGATGACGAGGAAAAAGCTATGTTCTTACAAGAGCTAGGCATCGAAGAGTCAGGTCTTGATCAGTTGATTCGCGCATCTTATGATTTATTAGGTTTAGCCACTTACTTTACTGCAGGTGTACAAGAAGTGCGCGCTTGGACATTCCGTAAAGGTATGAAAGCCCCTCAATGTGCAGGCGTTATCCACACTGACTTTGAACGAGGATTTATTCGCGCGGAAACAGTTGCGTATGAAGATTTAGTAGAATACGGTTCAATGGCTGCTGCAAAAGAAGCAGGTAAAGTACGTTTAGAAGGTAAAGAATATGTCGTTCAAGACGGCGATATTATGTTATTCCGATTTAATGTGTAATCAATAAAAGGCGTCCAAAAATGTTTGGGCGCCTTTTATCATTAATAGAGGGAGAATCTTTAATGATTATCTCTAAAGAATGTTAAATTCGATAAACATATAGTTTAGGTAGCTTTGGGTCATCCTTTATAAGAGCATCATTTGGGAATTTCTTGAGCTCTTTGTACATATAGAAATCTCCAACTGCTCCTGCAATTAGCACTGCTCCGAGTAATACAAGCAGTGTACTATCTACATAAAAGCCGAT
>DEQI01000154.1:367-2845 GCA_002360295.1 Planococcaceae bacterium UBA3370 | reverse complement strand
TAATCACTCCCTCCTACTCGATGTGCGCCTGGCATACGCATGAAATGATAAAGACGCTTATATAATGAAAAGTGTATGGCTTTATTTATGAATCTATGAAGCCGGCAATCATGCCATAGTTTGTAGTTAGGTTCTAGGAGAATATCGGAAAAGCGCATCAAATCCTTTAATAACAAGGGTTTGACGCGCTTTTTCTTTTAATATTGGTATAAAAGGTGTAGGAATTTTTGCTTATAATTACTGTTTTTTTTAGGTCTTCTTATTTATTTTCTTTGAATAAAAAAAGAAAATCTTTAATTATTTTAGGGGAATTTGATGAAAATCGACTATTTTATTGTTGTTTTTTTCGTCTTATAATTTTTTATAAAATTGAGTTGCTCTTATGGAGTGACTTTTTTGCGGAATTCATAAGGTCAAAAGAAGATGTACATAATTTAGGAGGTAAAGTATGAAGAAGATAATTTCGGCTGCTACGTCTGCTGTTATGGTTTTTAGCTTAGTTGGTCAACCAAGCTATACGATGGCTAGTGGACTGCAAAAAGTAATGGTTGAGAATGTAGCAGCAGATAGCACGAACATTACACCAACTGTAGCTAAGGTGTCTAAGTTTTCTTTATATGGAACAGACAAATTAGCTAGCTACGATGCAATTTTTAAGTTGGATAAAAAACATATTACCAACATCTCAAGTAACACTGGTTCTAATGGAACATCAGTGATTACTAACGCGGTAGATGGAGACATCAACACATTTTGGGAAGCGAAACAAAAAAATACAGATACAGTGAACAGTGCGGTTGAATTTAAGTTAGATGAAGCAACTGAGCTGGATCGAATTGTATATATAGTTCGCCAAGATGGAGCTTCTAAAGGAAAAGGATTCCCACAGGAATTCGAAGTTTATGCATCAACTACGGATGAAGGAGACGACTTCTCCTTAGTAACGACTGGATCATATACAGGTTCTACAACAGATGTAATTGAGATTCAGTTTGCGCCAACTACATTTAAACGCATTAAGTTTGTATATAAAAAAGTAAACAGAGACTGGGCAAGTGCAGCTGAGTTTTCTTTCTACAAACCAGATGAAGTAGCTTCTAAAATGGCGAATTTATTTACTGATGCAAAGCAAAATCAAGTATCAGCTGAATTTAATTCACCAGAAAAAATCGAAGCGCTAGAGAAACTTGTAAAAGCTCATCCTTTCTACGATCAATATAAAGAAGATCTTGAGAATGCTAAAATATTAGTAAACAATACAGAAAAAATTGTAGCTACAAAAGCAACTACGAAATCAATTAGTTATTACTCTAATGAAAAATATTCTGAGTTATTCAGATTGAGCAGTGATAACATTAAGAGTTTCAAAAACAATGGTGGATACTACGGTAGTCAAGTATTAAAATATGCATTTGATGGGGATGCAACTACTTATTGGGAAACTAGAACAGGCAATACATCTACATTTTCAAATGAAGTAGAAGTAGAATTCAATGATACCGTAACATTGAATAGAATCGTGTACGGAGCGAGAAAGGATCTTAAAGGATTCGCTCAAGAGTTTGAGATTTATGGTACTAAAACTTCCAAAGGCGACACTTATGAACTTGTGGCAACAGGAGCGTATAATAAAACATCGGGTTTAGTGGAAGCTGAATTTGAGCCAACTGAGTTTAAACGCTTGAAATTTGTGTTCAAGAAATCTGATCAAAACTGGGCAACATTAACAGAATTAGCCTTCTATAAAGTAGATGAAATTGATAACATCATGGATGGCCTATTTACTGATGGGACAAAAAGTGCTGTAGTTTCTGAATATAATTCAATTGAGCAGCTGAATGCATTGGAAGAAAAGGTGCAAGAACACCCTCTATATTCTATTTACAAAGAAGATTTGGAATTAGCGAAGAAGCTGGTTAACAACGAAGTCGATATGACGGACAAAATTATCACAGCTGAACAGCGCGGGGATATGAGAAAGCATGCGCAGCAAAAACTGAAGATGAACTTTGGTACAAACAATCAGGCTACTGGTCTAGTTGCTCAACCTGGTGATACTATCACTGTTTATGTTGACGCAGACTCTTCAACAGCTAAACTGCCTTCCTTATACTTTACACAGCATGAAGGTTATTGGAACTATTGGGCTTCAAGCGTAGCACTTCATCCGGGGAAAAATACGATTGTTGTTCCTGACAATTCTCGTGGCGGTAACTTTGTTAAAGGTGGAACGATTTATATCAATAACCCATATACAGCTGAAGAGCAGGGAAAAGCTCCAGTACTTCGTTTCGAAGGTGTAGAAAAGGTTCCGATGATGACTTTGGATACAGATCCAGAGAAGTTTAAAGAAGAATTGATTGCTTATAAAAAGAAAATAGATGAGGATGTAGCGGCACATCCTAATGTAGCTGATCGTGAAGTAGTTGACGTTGTGGAAATGGTCAGCAACCACGTGATTTATACAGGAACGGCTAC
>DEQI01000154.1:0-308 GCA_002360295.1 Planococcaceae bacterium UBA3370 | reverse complement strand
GGCTATGACGTCTGGATGAATCAGATTTTCAAAACTTACGGTCTAGATGGAAGTAGTGAGGTTAACGATCCAAAATTAATACGTGAAAATATTCGTATAATGCAATCTGCGAATGGTTCGTTTATGTATGCAGCAGGTGAGCATGTTGGTATTCTTAAGGGCAGTGCAGCAGTTATGCTAGCTGACTTCAGCAAATCATACCCAGGTTGGGGTGTCAATCATGAAATTGGACACCGTCTTGCGATCTCAGCACGTGAGTACGGAGAAGTTACGAATAACATGGTATCCATGTTGATGTCTGAGGCAGC
>DEQI01000082.1 GCA_002360295.1 Planococcaceae bacterium UBA3370 | reverse complement strand
GAAATTGCAGAAGAGTTGGCACAATTAATTAAGGGCATTAAATGTCACGTTAACTTAATCCCAGTAAACTACGTACCAGAGCGTGATTATGTTCGAACTTCTCGTAGCAAAATTTTTGCCTTTGAAAAAACATTGAAAAAGAATGGTATTAACGTAACGATTCGTCGTGAGCAAGGTGCTGATATTGATGCGGCGTGCGGTCAATTACGTGCGAAAGAGAGATCACAAGAAACGAAGTAGGTGGATAATTTGAACTTTACAGTCGAAAGTGATATTGGATTAAAACGTACAGTAAACGAAGATCGGGTAGCTTTTTGTGAGCGGCCCGATTCCTACAAACTTGCGATTTTAGCAGATGGTATGGGCGGGCATAATGCAGGAGATGTAGCAAGTGAAATGACCATTACTGGTTTACAGCAATACTTTTTACAAGCGGATGCTACTGTTTTTTCAACTGAAGAAACGAAGCAACAGTGGCTACATGATACGGTGTCTCAAATCAACCACGAAATCTATAGCTATTCCTTATCACATGAAGGCTGTCAAGGGATGGGAACGACGCTTATCGCTGCTTTAATTGATGATGTACACTGTTTGATTAGTCATGTTGGTGATAGTCGTGTTTACCACTTTACGGACGACGTTGGGGAGCTTGTCACACGCGACCATTCCTATGTCAATGTTTTAGTTGATAGCGGTGAAATTAGTGAAGAAGAGGCACAGCATCATCCAAAGAAAAATTATATTTTAAAAGCACTAGGTACAGAAGCATCAATAGAGCCAGATTATTACACAATAACATTAAAAAAAGATTCGTATTTGCTTATTTGTTCAGATGGACTAAGCAATAAAATTACGCTCCACGAAATGGCTGCGCTGATCACCTTACCTTTATCTGTTGAAGCGAAAGGGAAGAAATTAGTTCAGCTCGCCAATGATTTTGGCGGTGAAGATAATATTTCACTTATATTACTTACAATGAGAGATGAGGAGGTGTAAGGATGATCATAGGCAAAAGAATTAGCGATCGATATAAAATACTAAAGCTTATTGGCGGCGGAGGCATGTCCAATGTGTATTTAGCACATGACATGATATTAAACCGAGACGTTGCCATAAAAATTTTGCGTTACGATTTTACGACAGAAGAAGAAATGCATAGGCGTTTCCAGCGAGAAGCACTATCTGCAACGAGCCTTACACACCCAAATATCGTAAGTATTTATGATGTTGGTGAAGATGGCAACATGCATTATATCGTAATGGAATATATTGAAGGCAAAACATTAAAGCAATACATACAAGAGTTTTCGCCTTTATCGCCTGCCCGAAGTGTGCATATCATGAAGCAGCTTACTTCAGCTATAGCCCATGCCCATGAGAATGGGATTATACACCGTGACATTAAACCACAAAATATTTTGATGGATTTAGAGGGCAATGTAAAAATTACTGATTTTGGTATAGCTACCACATTAAGTGCCACTAGTTATACACAGACTAATTCGGTCATGGGAACTGTTCATTATTTATCACCTGAACAGGCACGTGGTGGAACTGCAACGAAAAAATCAGATGTTTATGCGTTAGGTATCGTATTTTATGAGCTATTAACAGGAGAATTGCCATTTTCAGGTGAGTCGGCTGTTGCAATAGCGCTGAAACATTTACAAGCTGAAACGCCTTCTGTTCGGGCATTCGATGGTTCAATACCACAAAGTGTAGAAAATATCGTTTTAAAAGCGACTGCCAAAGACCCGAATCATCGTTACCAAACGGCTGAGGAGATGGAGATGGATTTGGTTTCAGCTCTTTCTGCTGATCGTGTTAATGAAGCGAAGTTCAAGCCGCCAGTGGATGATAGTGCAACAAAAGTGATGCCCATTATTAAAGATAAGTTACCTATCCATGATATGGCTGAAACAAAAAAAATCGAGACAGTGAATGAACAAAAGGAACAGCCTAAAAAGCAACCACCTGAAAAACAAAAAACAAAAAAGAAATGGCCAATTATTATGGGGATATTAGTCGCTCTAATAGCCATTATCGTCATTGCGACTATCTTCATAACACCATCGAAAGTGGAAATTCCGGATGTCACAAATATGACAGAGGAAGAAGCGAAGGAAGCTTTGGAGAAGGCCGGTTTTGTTGTGGGAGAAACGGAAGAACGTAATTCGGAAGACATCGAAGAAGGAAAAATAATTGAAACCGATCCAGAAGCAGGATTAATGCGTCTTAAAGGGACTGAAATTAAGTTAATTGTCAGCCTTGGCGAAGAAACGTCTACGATGGGTAATTACGTTGGACAATCCATATCACAAGTAAGACCGATGTTAGAGAATCATTTTGAAGATATTATAGAAGAGGAAGTATATGACGATTCACTGGTAGGGACGATCATCAGTCAGGATCCAGCAGCTGGTGATGAAATTATAGCTAAAAATACGACGATTCATTTTACGATAAGTAAAGGGAAAAATTACAAAAAAGTAGCGGATTTAACGAATTATGCAAGTACTGCATTAGATGAATACGCAAAGTCAAATGGCTTCCAAATAAAAATTGAGAATTACGTCAATCATGAAACGATTCCTGAAGGAAATGTAGTCAAACAAAGGCCGTTAGTTGGTGCGTCCTTAGAAGAGGGCGGTACGATTTACGTGACTATCTCAAAAGGTCCTGCAGCAAAGGAAGTCAAGTTATTTATCACACCCATAGATATTCCATATGAACCGCTTGAAGAGGGTGAAAAACAAGTGGTCAATATTTATATTGAAGATAAGAATCATAAAAGTTTGGATGTATATGAAACGTTAACCATTACAGAAAATACATCCTACCAAATTCAACTGGAAATTGAAGAAGGTGGGGTCGGTGGATATCGAATTGTCAGAGATTCTACCGAAATATATAATGAAAAAATTCCATATGAAAGCTTACAGTAAGGGGGCATTTGATGGCGAAAGGCCAAATTCGTAAAGCATTAAGTGGCTATTACTATGTATATCAAGAGGGTGAATTAATTCAATGCCGCGGTCGAGGTGTATTTCGCAACCGCGGTGAATCACCTCTTGTTGGTGATATAGTCGATTACACAAAAGACGGTGAGTCAGACGGTTATGTAATGAAAATACACCCACGAAAAAATGAATTAATTCGCCCACCTATAGCGAATATTGATCAGGCTATTTTGGTATTTTCCGTGAAAGAGCCTGCTTTTAACACGATTTTACTTGACCGTTTCTTAGTTGTGCTAGAATCCTTTTCTGTCCAACCAATTATTTGTTTAACAAAAATGGATTTACTAACTGAGGAAGAAACACAGGCGTTATGGCAGCATATCGATGATTATGAAAAGATCGGTTATACCGTTTTAACAACTTATAAAAATGATGCAACATTAATGGAGAGACTGGCTCCATTGCTCAAGGATAAGGTCAGTGTATTAGCAGGGCAATCTGGTGTAGGAAAATCGACGTTGCTAAATACGCTAATTCCAGATTTAGACTTAAAGACGGCAGATATTTCACAAAGCTTAGGTCGAGGAAAACATACGACGCGTCACGTAGAATTAATCGAAGTATGTGAGGGTTTGTTAGCTGATACACCAGGATTTAGCTCATTCGATTTTGATATGATCGAGAAGGAACAATTGACAGCTTGTTTCCCAGAATTTTTACGTTTAAGTGATGCATGTAAATTTAGAGGCTGTCTTCATATTAAGGAGCCAAAATGCGCAGTAAAAGAAGCGCTTGAAAATGAAGAAATACGTTCGTCACGCTATGAGCATTATGAACAATTTTTGCAAGAAATTATGGATCGAAAGCCGAGGTATTAATCATGATAAAAATAGCTCCATCTATTTTAGCAGCAAATTTTGCTAAATTAGGAGATGAAGTAAAGGAAGTAGAAGCAGCAGGTGCAGAATTAATTCATATTGATGTAATGGACGGTCATTTTGTACCGAATATTTCTTTTGGTGCCATTGTACTTGATGCTATTCGACCATTAACTACATTACCTTTAGATGTTCATTTAATGATTGAAAATCCAGATCAATATATTGAACAATTTGCTAAAGCAGGTGCAGATTATATAACTGTCCATGTGGAAGCATGTCGTCACTTGCATCGTACGATTCAATTAATCCGTTCATACGGTGTGAAACCAGGAGTCGTTTTAAACCCACATACACCGATTGAATCAATACAACATATTTTAGAAGATATTGATATGGTGTTGTTTATGACAGTAAATCCAGGCTTTGGTGGACAAAAATTCATTCATTCTGTCGTACCTAAAATCGAAGCATTATCAAAAATGATTAAAGAGCGTGGATTAAATATCGACATCGAAATAGATGGCGGGATTACGGCAGAAACAATCGTTCCATGTGCGCAAGCAGGTGCAACCATTTTTGTAGCAGGATCAGCAATTTATAATAAGGAAGACCGTGCAGCAGCGCTTCAAGAAATTAAAGCGGCTGGTGAAGCGGCATATGTGAAATGATTGCCTTTATATGTTCAGGCGGACCGAGTGATGAGCTTTGTCCGTTTGAACGTTTTTTGAATGAAGAGGAAATTGTATTCATCGGTGTGGATCGTGGAGCATATCATTTATTGAAGAGCGGCATCGTGCCGGATGTAATTGTTGGAGATTTTGATTCGGTGAGTGAGGAGGAATGGCGAGAAATTAGTGCAGCTGTAGATCATATAGAAAGCTATCAAGCTGAAAAAGATGAGACAGATACAGATTTAGCGCTATTAAAGGCATTAACTTACAACCCTAAAAAAATAGTGTTAACAGGTGTAACGGGCGGGCGATTAGACCATTATGAGGCAGTTATGCGCACGGTTTGTGGTCTCCAACAGCAGCATCCTACTGTTCAATTCGAAATAATAAATAATCGAAATCGTATTCAATTTTTACATCCAGGAACACATGATGTAGAACAAGATCCTAATTACCCTTATGTATCGTTTTTTGCTTATGGTCATTCTGTACATGCAGTAACCTTGCGCGGAATGAAATATGAAACCACAAATGAAACAATGGATTTATGGACTTCACGTTTTACAAGTAATGAAATTATAGAGAAGGCGCATATCACCTTTGAATCAGGCATATGTTTAATGATAAGAAGTGCGGATTAAGGGGGAACGAGTTTGAAAGTATATACTTTTCAATTACCGAAGTTTCTAAGTAGTATGACGCGGGCATGTATGAGACTATTTAAAAGAGAGAAAAAACAGTAATGGCTGCCAGCTTTTGTTGGCAGTTTTTTTAAATTTAGAAGAAAGTATAAGTTTCTTTAGTAAGAACCTGGTCTAGCTTCAGCGCTCAGCCCGCCTGAGGTCACTTCTGTCCTTCGGTTGAAAGCGGAAAATATGGATATCCAGCGCTTGTGCTTTTCTAATGTTCACAAGTAAGAATATATAAGAGGGGGCTAGAAAGTAAAAAACGTTCTAGCCCCCATATTCGTTGATAAGAATCTATCAAGAAATATTCTTACTGCGATTAATCGTCGTAGAAAAAATGCTCCTGCGGTGTTTGCATAAAATGCTACCGCAGGAGCGAGCAAAGGAGGTGTCTTGAAATGACTTTTCAGACGCCTCCTTAAATGCAATTATACGCGCTCAATTTTACCTGATTTTAATGCACGAGCAGAAACCCATACACGCTTTGGTTTACCGTCAACTAAAATGCGTACTTTTTGAAGGTTAGCACCCCAAGTACGTTTATTAGCGTTCATTGCGTGAGAACGGTTGTTTCCTGTACGAGCTTTACGGCCAGTAATAACACATTGTTTTGGCATGTAAATTCCCTCCTTACAGATGAATCTGAAAGCAATTTATTTCAGTTCGATATTTCACATACCATAATAATTTAACATAGTCTCTAATCGAGTGCAAGACATTTCGCATAACCTTTCAAGAAAAAAACCTTTACACTAAAAAATGTTGTGAGAAGCGTATTTTGTGTCATTAACAGTTGATAATAAAGAAAGAGTGGATACTGATTAAACGCACATAATAGATAATACATGTGAAAATACAATATAGCATATTGTGTATGATGTGTTTGTATTTAATAATAGTATAGATAATTTTTATATCAAAGTTCGGTAATATGACAATACTACTTTGATTTTTAAGATGACTACTAGTAATGAAGGTAGACTTCCGTGAACGTTTTCTTTTATAATCAATGTTTGTGTAGTACAATAGATTTTAGTCAAAAAGAGCCAGGGGGGCATTTGTATGTCAGTAGAAATAAACAACGAATTCGGCCAAATTGATATTTCGAACGATGTAATTGCACAAGTAGCTGGTGGAGCAGCAGTTGAATGCTACGGAATTGTCGGCATGGCGAGCAAACATCAAATTCGTGACGGTTTAACAGATATTTTACGTAAAGAAAATTTCGCAAAAGGTGTTCTTATTCGACAAGAAGGGGAAGACCTACATATTGATATGTATATTATTGTTAGCTACGGTACGAAAATTTCAGAAGTAGCTTATCAAGTTCAATCAAAAGTAAAATACACAGTGAATAAAACATTAGGTATGAGCGTTAAGTCGGTTAATATTTTTGTGCAAGGCGTTCGTGTAACGAATGTGTAAGAGGAGGAAACTAATCCGATGAAGTCTTTAGACGGAATAAAATTTGCAGAAATGGTACAAATGGGCGCACATCACCTATACCAAAATGCAGGTTATGTAGATTCATTAAACGTTTTCCCAGTGCCAGATGGTGATACAGGGACAAATATGAACTTGTCCATGACATCAGGTGCGAAGGAAACAGAAGTGCAGGCGCAGGCACATATCGGAAAAACAGCGCAAAGTTTATCAAAAGGTTTATTAATGGGCGCACGTGGTAATTCGGGCGTTATTTTATCGCAATTATTCCGAGGATTTGGAAAAGCGATTGAAAAACAAGAAACAGTTGATGCTAAAGCTTTTGCTAATGCATTTCAAGCAGGTGTGGATACAGCGTATAAAGCTGTAATGAAGCCTGTTGAAGGGACAATTTTAACGGTTGCTCGTGAAGCGGCTGCAAAAGGTGTAGAAGTTGCTGACGAAGTAGATGATCTAGTTGCAGTAATGGAAGCCATTGTCGCAGAAGCAAAGGCATCGTTAAATCGTACACCAGATTTACTACCAGTATTGAAAGAGGTAGGTGTAGTAGATAGTGGTGGACAAGGTTTAGTATTTGTTTATGAAGGATTCCTTGCATCATTGAAAGGTGAGCCACTGCCACAAAAGAATGAGTCTACTTTAGATGATTTAATTAATGCAGAACACCATCGTGTACAAGACTTTATGAACACAGAGGATATTGAATTTGGCTATTGTACAGAAATTATGGTTCGTTTTGAAGCAGATAAAGAGCCATTTAACGAAGAACAATTCCGCCAAGAGCTTAATCCATTAGGAGATTCATTGCTTGTTATTTCAGATGACGAAATTGCAAAAGTACATATTCACTCCGAAACACCGGGTGCTGTACTTACGTTAGGTCAAAAATATGGTAGCTTAATGAAAATTAAAGTTGACAATATGCGAGAGCAGCATTCCGCTATTGTGAACGAGACGCCAAAAACACAAGAGAAAAAAGTAGAGCAACATCCATATGCCGTAATTACTATTGCTATGGGAGAAGGAGTTGCAAACCTTTTACGTTCAATCGGTGCTTCTTATGTGATTGAAGGTGGACAAACGATGAATCCTTCAACAGAAGATATCGTCAAAGCCGTGAAGGAAATTGGTGCGGAACGTGTACTCATCTTACCGAACAATAAAAACATTATTATGGCAGCAGAGCAGGCGGTTGAAATTTTAGAGATCGAAGCAGCTGTTGTTCCGACAAAAACAATACCTCAAGGAATGGCTGCTATATTAGCGTTTAACCAAGAGTTAAGTGTTGAAGAAAATAAAGCATCTATGACAGACTCTTTTGCCCATGTGAAAACAGGTCAAGTCACTTTTGCGGTACGTGATACATCAATCGATGGTGTTGAAATTCATAAAGATGACTTTATGGGACTAGCTGATGGTAAAATTATTGTATCTACACCAGCGATGATGGATGCTGCAAAAGAAGTAGTAAACCATTTAGTTGATGAAGATGCTGAAATTATTACAATCATTTACGGTGAAGATGCAACAGCCGAAGATGCACAAGCATTAGCAGCTTATATTGAAGAAAATTACGAAGATGCAGAAGTTGAAATGGTTGAAGGTAAACAATCGTTATATCCATTTATTTTATCAGTAGAATAAAGTAAAACCAGCTTATATGTAGAGAGGCTGTCCAGAAAGAGAAAATTTTCTGGGCGGCCTTTCTTGTCGATAAATGATCAAAAGCAATCCCTATAAACACCAAATAATCATGGCATTAGCTGGGGTGATTTCCGTTGCGCCAGAGGCCAACATGATGTTGGTCATGAAGGCGTTATCACACGATGTGACGCCTTTAGCCTTCGTTCTTCTTTTGACGCGAATCCCAAAGGAGTCACCCAGCCTTCACTACAATCAATAATTATCTGATACTTACTCTATAATCAAATAACAAGAAAAATACATTCTATAGTGGCTATTATTTCTTGCTAATAAAATGTATTACTTTTTCATTTCTCAATACATTATGAATATCGCTTGTAAGAGAGGGACTTTGTTATCATAAAAATTTACGAAAGCGTTAGTATGTAAGTGGTCTAAATTTAGTAAAACCGGTCGTTTAAAGTTGTGAAGTTTGTATATTTTGTGTCGAACGAATTGTTCTGATACACTCAACTTAAAAGAGATTAAGATGATAAAATAGTAGGAGGGAATAGTGTGAAATTTACTTCTGTGTTCGACATAATTGGTCCTGTCATGATTGGTCCTTCATCTTCTCACACAGCAGGTGCAGCTCGCATCGGACGTGTCGCTAGAGATTTATTTGGACGCCAGCCAAAATGGGCGAAAATCCACTTATATGGTTCATTTGCAGAAACTTATCGTGGACATGGAACAGATGTTGCGATTATTGGTGGGTTACTCAATTACGACACATATGATGAACGAATTAAAACTTCATTTGATGAAGCGGAAAAGGCTGGATTGACATTTGAATTTATTCCAGAGCAAGCAAATAAAGAACACCCTAATACCGCGCGTATTGTCATGGGAGATGACGAAGGTGAAATGAGTGTTGAAGGGATTTCCATTGGTGGGGGAAAAATTGAGATTAGTGAAGTAAACGGCTTTAAGCTTCGTTTAACAGGTGGAATGCCAGCCATTTTAGTTGTTCATGATGATCGTGCTGGTTGTATTGCCAATGTAGCCAATTGTTTAGCGATGCATAATGTCAACATTGGACATATGGAAGTGTCACGTATTGAAAGAGGTTTAACAGCTCTTATGGTAATCGAAGTGGATCAGAATATTGATGAGCGTATTTTGCAGCAAATATCGTTTATTCCACATATTACGAAAGTGTCGAAAATTAACAACTAAGGGAGTGGGCACAATGGACGTGTTATTTCAAAATGTACGTGAATTAGTTGCGCGAGCACAATCAGAGCAAAAACTCATTTCAGAAATCATGATTGAACAAGAAATATTAATGAGTGGTCGTACGCGTGAAGAAATTATGGAGCAAATGGACCGTAATTTAACGGTGATGGAAGAGGCAGTCGAACGTGGATTGCGCGGTGTTCAATCTGTAACAGGCTTAACTGGTGGAGATGCAGTCCTTTTGCAACAGTATATTGCTTCAGGAAACTCTCTATCTGGTGAACTACTATTAGATGCCGTAAGTAAAGCGGTTGCCACAAATGAAGTAAACGCGGCAATGGGGACAATTTGTGCAACACCAACTGCTGGTTCGGCCGGTGTTGTACCAGGGACGTTATTTGCTGTACAACATAAATTAAAGCCGACCCGTGAGCAAATGATTCGATTCTTATTCACATCAGGAGCATTTGGTTTTGTCGTAGCCAATAATGCGTCTATTTCTGGCGCTGCTGGTGGCTGTCAAGCAGAAGTAGGATCAGCTGCTGGAATGGCTGCTGCTGCGATTGTAGAAATGGCAGGGGGGTCGCCTCAGCAATGTGCAGAAGGTTTCGCCATTACATTAAAAAATATGCTAGGGCTTGTTTGTGACCCGGTTGCAGGTTTAGTAGAAGTACCGTGTGTGAAACGAAATGCAATGGGTGCTGCCAATGCACTGGTAGCGGCTGATATGGCATTAGCAGGGATTACAAGCCGCATCCCTTGTGATGAAGTGATTTCAGCTATGTATCGTATTGGGCAAACAATGAGTCCAAATTTAAAAGAAACAGCAAGAGGTGGACTCGCTGCAACACCAACTGGTAAAGCCTTAGCTGCAAAGATTTTTGGAGGGGCTGTTTTGGAAAGTGAGTAATTGCACTGAGCCGGTGTCTACATTGAAAGGTATCGGAAAAGAAACTGCTGAAAATTTACAAGCACTTGGGATTTCGACGATAGGAGATTTACTTTGGAAGTTTCCATATCGACATGAAGATTATCGATTAAAGGATTTAGCTGAAACCCCGCACAATGAACGTGTGACAATTGAGGCTCTTGTCGAATCGATGCCTTCTGTTATTTATTTAGGGAAAAACAAACAGCGTTTAACTGTAACCGTAAGAGCAGGTCGCCATTTAGTAAAAGTAGTCTTTTTTAATCAAAATTATTTACGCCAAAAATTAACACCTGGTACTATTATTACAGTAACAGGAAAATGGGACAGAGGTAGACAAGTGATCGTTGGCTCTTCTGTCACATTTGGTCCAAAAACAGAGCAAGTAGATTTTGAACCTGTATATAGTTTGCGGGGCAACATCCAACAAAAGCGGTATAGAAAATATATACGTCAAGCGCTAGATTCGGTTGATGATATGAGGGATCCATTACCTTCTACAATACGTGAAGAATATAAACTTTTAGATGTGAAAGAGGCGCTAGAAGGTGTTCATTTCCCGAAAGATGCGTCGCATGCTAAGCAGGCACGTAGACGGTTCGTATATGAAGAGCTACTAGAATTTCAATTACGTATACAAGCCTTGCGAAAAGTGCGGAAAGATTCTGAGCAAGGTTTATCAATAGCCTATGATTTAACAAAATTGCGCGAGTTTATTGACATGCTACCGTATGAGTTGACGGGTGCACAAAAACGTGTAGTAAATGAAATTTGTAAAGATTTAAAACAACCTCATCGTATGAATCGTCTATTACAAGGGGATGTTGGATCAGGGAAAACAGTTGTTGCCGCAATTGGGTTATATGCGGCCGTAACAGCTGGGTTCCAAGGAGCTTTAATGGCACCGACAGAAATTTTAGCAGAGCAACATGCACAGTCATTACAGGCATGGTTTGAACCAATAGGTGTGCGTGTCGCTTTACTATCAGGTTCAACAAAAGCAAAGGAACGTCGCTTATTACTTGAACAATTAGCTGCTGGTGAGATTGATATATTAATTGGTACACATGCGCTCATTCAGCCAGATGTGATCTTTTCTAAACTTGGTTTTGTTATTACGGATGAGCAACATCGTTTCGGAGTAGAGCAACGCCGTATTTTACGTGATAAAGGTGACAATCCAGATGTACTTTTTATGACAGCTACACCAATTCCTCGTACGCTTGCAATAACAGCGTTTGGTGAAATGGATGTCTCAATTATTGATGAGCTGCCAGCAGGTCGAAAACAAATTGAGACCCACTGGATGAAGAAGGAGCAACTTGGCACAGTACTAGGAAAAATGGAATCTGAATTAAAGTTGGGTCGTCAAGCGTACGTTATATGTCCGCTTATTGAAGAGTCTGATAAGCTAGATGTGCAAAATGCAGTAGAAGCATACGAGCATTTAGTACAGTATTTTCATGGCCGTTTTACAGTTGGTTTAATGCACGGTAGATTACATCCGGATGAAAAGGATGCAGTCATGCGGGCATTTAGTGTTGGAGAAATTGATATTTTAGTATCAACAACCGTTGTAGAGGTTGGGGTAAATGTTCCGAATGCTACATTTATGACGATTTATGATGCAGAACGTTTTGGTTTAGCCCAGCTACACCAATTACGTGGTCGTGTTGGACGAGGAGAGCATCAATCCTATTGTGTATTAATCGCTGATCCAAAATCTGATGAAGGAAAAGAGCGAATGATGTCCATGACGGAAACGAATGATGGCTTCCGATTAGCTGAGAAAGATTTGGAGCTACGAGGTCCGGGAGATTTCTTTGGCAAAAAGCAAAGTGGATTACCAGAATTCAAAATGGCCGATCTTGTCCATGATTATCGTACGCTTGATGTGGCGAGACGAGATGCAACACGTCTAGTAGAAGATCCTGTTTTTTGGCATGAAGAAGAATACTTGCCGTTACGTAATATGTTAATGGAATCAGGTGTATTAGAAGGGGAGCGTATAGATTAACGAAAAAGGAACACAACAATGACGAAAAATTGTTGCGTTCTTTTTTTTCTAACTGTATACTGCTATTAGTACCAAGTTCTAATACTTAATAAGGGGTGACGAGTGAATAATGAAACGATCTAAAAAAGAACGCCAGCAATTACTAACGAATACGATCAAAGATAACCCATTCGTCACAGATGATCAGTTAGCTGCTGCGTTTGGCGTTAGCGTACAAACAATTCGCTTAGATAGAATGGAATTAGCCATTCCTGAATTACGAGAGCGTATTAAAGATGTAGCGGCAAAAAATTATGAAAATGAAGTCAAATCTTTACCGCTTGATGAAGTAATCGGTGAGATTATTGATATTGAATTAGACAAACGTGCTTTATCCATTTTTGATGTAAAAGATGAGCACGTATTCCAACGTAATGGTATAGCCAGAGGACATCATTTATTTGCTCAAGCAAACTCTCTTGCAGTTGCGGTCATTAATGATGACTTAGCACTTACTGCAAAATCGAACGTCACTTTTGTAAAGCCTGTCAAAGCAGGTGATAGAGTTATCACAAAAGCGGTTGTACGTGGTCAAAATGATGATAAAAATCGTACATATATTGATGTTCAATCGACAGTAGATAATGAAATTGTCTTTAAAGGTGAATTTGAAATGTTTCGAACGAAAGGTGTAGGTGAAACAAATTGAGATTAGCAGTTGATGGCATGGGTGGCGATAACGCCCCGCAAGCAATTGTGGAAGGTGTATTACTTGCGCTTGAAGATTTTCCAAATATGCATATTCAGTTATATGGCCAACAAGATAAGATGGCCCCATTTTTAAAACAACATCCACGACTTGAAGTAATCCACTGTACGGAAGTAGTTGAAGGAGAAGACGATCCAGCGCGTGCAGTTCGTCGCAAAAAAGATTCTTCGATGACACGTATGTTAGAAGCGGTTGCAGAAGGAAGAGCAGATGCTTGTTTATCTGCTGGTAATACGGGTGCCTTAATGGCAGGCGGTTTGTTTAAAGTGGGTCGTATCGAAGGAGTAGCACGCCCTGCATTAGCAACAACTTTGCCGACAATTGATGGCAATGGTTTTTTAATGCTCGATTTAGGTGCGAATGCGGATGCGAAGCCTGAAAATCTTCTGCAGTATGCAATTATGGGTGATATTTATGCTAAAAAAGTGCGTAATTATTCTGCGCCTCGTGTTGGTCTATTAAATATTGGTACGGAAGAAAAAAAGGGGAATGAGCTAACAAAAGCTTCATTTGAGCTTTTACAACAAACTCCTATTAATTTTACAGGTAATGTTGAGGCACGCGATCTACTAAATGGTGTGGCAGATGTCGTAGTGACAGATGGTTTTACAGGAAATATGGTATTAAAATCAATCGAAGGAACAGCTGGAGCTCTATTTTCAATGTTAAAAGAAGCATTTACTGCTTCAACAAAATCAAAGCTCGCTGCCGTTTTAGTGAAAAGTGATTTAAAAGGTTTAAAAACAAAAATGGATTACACAGAATACGGTGGCGCAGCGTTATTTGGTTTGCAAGCGCCGGTTATTAAAGCACACGGTTCATCGAATCCGCGAGCGATTTACAGTGCTATCCGACAAGCTGAAACGATGGTTAAACATCATGTTTGTGAAACAATTAAAGAAACAATTGCTAAGCAATCATAAAGCAATTTCACAAAGGGGAACTAAGAATGACAAAAATAGCTTTTATTTTTCCAGGGCAAGGCTCTCAGCAAGTAGGAATGGGCGCAGAATTTGTCGCTACATCGACAGAGAGTAAAGCATTTTATGATCGTGCTGACGAAATACTTGAATTTCCATTATCAAGCTATATGTTAAATGGGCCACAGGAAGAATTAACATTAACATATAACGCACAGCCAGCGCTGTTAACAACTGGTATAATGGTGGCTAATAAATGTATTCAAGCAGGAATAACGCCTCACTATACAGCGGGACATTCATTAGGGGAGTACAGTGCATTTGTCGTATCAGGGGTGATGGCATTTGATGACGCTGTAGCAACTGTTCACAAACGTGGTTTATATATGGACGAAGCAGTACCAGCAGGACAAGGAGCGATGGCTGCGATTTTAGGGTTGGAATCGCAAAGTTTACAAGCTGTATGTGAAGAAGTGTCGGCGATGGGCGATACAGTGCAGCTTGCTAACTTAAATTGTCCGGGGCAAATTGTCATTTCGGGTACGAAAAAAGGGGTAGAAAAAGCTTGTGTGGCAGCGAAAGAAGCTGGTGCAAAACGTGCGATCCCGCTGGTTGTGAGTGGACCGTTCCATTCAACATTAATGCAGCCGGCTGCACAAAAGTTGGCAGAAACAATTAGTGAAGTGCCTATTCATGAGCCGAAAATTCCAGTTATCAGTAATGTCACTTCTGATGTGTTGGAACAAACCGAGGCAATAAAAAAAGAAATGATTGAGCAAGTGGTAAGTCCAGTATTATGGGAACAAAATGTTCGAACATTACTAGATTTAGGTGTAACTATATTTATTGAGTGTGGACCGGGTAAAGTATTATCTGGTTTAGTGAAAAAAATAGACCGCAATGTAGAAACACATTGTGTATATGACGAGGCTTCATTCCAATCATTACTTGAAGCTTCAAAGGGGTGGACACTATGAACTTAACAAATAAAATAGCAGTTGTTACTGGAGCCTCTCGCGGTATTGGTCGAGCTATTGCACTTGAGCTTGCAAAACAGGGAGCAAAAGTGGTTGTCAATTATAGTGGCAGTGAAGAGCGTGCATTACTCGTAGTCGGAGAAATAAAGGCTGCTGGCGGAGAGGCAATTGCTGTACAGGCAAATGTAGCCGATGCAGATTCTGTAGCACAGTTAATGAATACAACGCTTGAAACATTCGGTTCTATTGATATATTAGTAAATAATGCGGGGATTACTCGTGATAACTTACTCATGCGTATGAAAGAGGACGAATGGGATGATGTGATGAACACAAATTTAAAAGGTGTTTTCTTATGTACAAAAGCGGTGTCGCGTCAAATGATGAAGCAACGTCAAGGCCGTATCATTAACATTTCTTCCATTGTTGGCGTTGCAGGAAATGCTGGTCAAGCAAATTATGTCGCTGCAAAAGCAGGTGTTATTGGACTAACGAAAACGACGGCAAAAGAGCTTGCTAGTCGTAATATTTTAGTAAACGCCATTGCACCAGGCTTTATTACGACAGATATGACAGACGAGTTGCCTACTGAGTTGAAAGAAGGAATGCTGGCACAAATTCCGCTAGCTAAGCTCGGTCAGCCAGAGGATATTGCAAAAGCTGTAGCCTTTTTTGCATCAGATGCAGCGAGCTATATTACAGGGCAAACATTGCATATTGACGGTGGTATGGTAATGTAAATGGGTAGCTAATCATGGCACAATAAATTGATTCTCATTTTGAGGGGAGGTGACCAATGTGTCTACAGTTTTAGAGCGTGTAACAAAAGTTATCGTTGATCGTTTAGGTGTTGACGAAAGCGAAGTAAAACCAGAAGCTTCTTTCCGCGATGATTTAGGTGCGGACTCATTAGACGTAGTTGAGCTTGTAATGGAATTAGAAGACGAGTTCGATATGGAAATTTCTGATGAAGATGCTGAAAAAATTGCAACAGTTGGCGATGCAATCAACTATATTGATAGCAAAATTAGCTAATTAATACGAGGCACGTTTCAAGCAAATTCTTTGCGTTTGAAACGTTGCCTCTTTTCAATTTTTATTTGAACTCATATATATTATTTGAAGTTTATAACCAATAACGGCGCAAAAAGCTATTGTGACAAAATAAAAATGAGAACACCTTTGAAAAAACGTGTATTACATTGTACACTTAACGTTAGAAACTACTAGGAAGGCAGATTGTCCATGACGATTAGAAAAAAAGGGTATAACCAGAAAACTGGTGTATTACCAGAAAAAGTACGAAAACAATTTCAAACATTACAAGAGCAATTGAATATTCAATTCAACAACACGACTTTATTGTATCAAGCATTTACGCATTCATCTTATGTGAATGAGCATCGTCGCAAACTATTTACGGACAACGAACGTTTAGAATTTTTAGGAGATGCTGTATTAGAATTATCCGTTTCCAAGTATTTATTTGAAAAATTCCCCCAAATGAGCGAAGGAGAGCTAACAAAGTTGCGGGCATCTATTGTATGTGAGCCTTCACTCGTTATTTTTGCAAATGAGCTGCAATTTGGTCAGTTTGTATTATTAGGAAAAGGGGAAGAGCTTACAGGTGGTCGAGAGCGTCCTGCATTACTGGCAGATGTATTTGAGTCATTTGTAGGTGCGCTATATTTGGATCAAGGTTTAGAGACAGTTGTAGAATTTTTGAAACGTATCGTATTTCCAAAAGTAGAAATCGGTGCTTTTTCGCATGTGATGGATTTTAAAAGTCAACTACAAGAAATGGTTCAGCAGTCAAACAATGGCTTATTACATTATGAAATTGTTGATGAAAAAGGTCCGGCGCACAATCGTACATTCGTCTCTCGTGTGTTATTAAACGAAAGTGAATTAGGAGTAGGGCGCGGTAAATCTAAGAAAGAGGCTGAACAACAGGCTGCGCAAAATGCGATGATTATGTTAAAAAAGCAAATGCAGGAGGAGGAATGACATGTTCCTGAAACGACTTGAAGTAATTGGCTTCAAATCATTTGCAGAACGTATAGGTATTGACTTTGTACCAGGTGTAACGGCTGTTGTTGGTCCGAACGGTAGTGGTAAAAGTAATGTAACCGATGCGATTCGTTGGGTATTAGGCGAGCAGTCTGCAAAGTCGTTACGTGGTGCGAAAATGGAAGACGTCATTTTTGCCGGCAGTGATTCCAGGAAGCCATTAAACTTCGCGGAAGTAACGCTCATTTTAGATAATGAAGATGAACGAGTAGCCGTACCATACACTGAAATAAGTGT
>DEQI01000155.1:5366-5614 GCA_002360295.1 Planococcaceae bacterium UBA3370 | reverse complement strand
GGGTCCATCGTCATATTTACTTTACCATCTAGCACTAACAGCGGACCACTCGCCATCATAAATTGTGCGTCCATCCAGCGGTCATCAATTGTAAATGAAACAGAGATTTCTTCTCCTACTTTAATATTACGGAATTTATCTCCCCATTTAGAGCCATTAAATGATAAAACAAAACCGTTCCGTGGAATCTTCGCTTTTGTTTCATCATCATACCCTCGGATGGCCGTTACTTTACCAGTTAACGTTTG
>DEQI01000155.1:2590-5237 GCA_002360295.1 Planococcaceae bacterium UBA3370 | reverse complement strand
ACATTTAAACCGTTTACTTTTAAATTTTCGCCTTTATAATTTACGATAATATCACTATTATAATAGGCAATATCAGCATTTCCATTGGCCGTAATACCAAATGCTATTGGTTGGCTGACATAGTTCGAGCTTGAATCTGAAATAACACTCGGTGTCACAATAGAGTTATATTGAGAAATTAAATATAGTGGGTAGCCATCGCCCATATTAAAGAAATTTGAGTTAATCGCACCTACAACACGGTTACCTTCCTTTGAATTTTTATTCGCATGATCTGTTGTTGTCATGACTGTATTAATCGGTGTCGGTAGACCTAATGTCAGTTTAGTAAAAGGATTTGTTAAATCTACTTCTAAATGATTCACAATATTCGCGTTCGATGGCGCATATGTATAGTTAGAATAAATTACTCCTTGCGATACTGGATACGTTTCATTCGTTGTTTGGAATGCTGCGTAACTTGTACCTGCCCCCGATAAAATCACAAACAACATTAGCAATAAACTACATATTAATGATAATTTAATCTTCATTGTTATCGCTTCAAAGTTGTCGAAGCATGTCACCTTCCTCTCTAAATATAATACTCTACTACCTTAACAAATTTTTGCCATACTTTCTATTACAATCCCATAACAATTCGTTTTCTAAATATAGTGATCGTTTCAGCCTCTTTCTCTACGAATCTTCTAAAGTAAAAAAGGGCTAACCATCTATGTTTTTGTGAGCTAATGGTATCGCTTCTTCCTCGGATGAACAGGTTTAATGACCTTTCTTACAGAAGGGCTATTTAACTAATTTTTTACTGGTTTGCTTTTTCCTTTCAACCCCATCTTCAATAACACAAAAAAGCTGCCCTCTTTTGAAGGCAGCTTATATTTATTCCCCGTCCTTATTCAGATCAAGCATTGGATAGAGTGCTCGATTACTTGCGAAAATCGCAAATATCATAAAGAAGAACATAGTATAGACTTTTAATTCCCAAATATTATAGAAGAAACCGGCAACACCTGTCGCAAACCAAAGTGCGAACATAAATTGACCGAATACAGTCTGACGCTCCTTCCAGAACATCCACAACATCGCTAATAAGAAGCCTGCAAATAACAGTACCCCTACTGTACCTGTTTCAGCAATTACTTGGATATACTGATTGTCAGAGTAGAAGTTTTTTCCACCGTAAATGTCAGAGCGGATTTCGTACTTTTCATAAATCGGCGAGTCATAGCTTAGTGTAGCTGAGCCTCCAAATGTCCCAAATCCAGCACCTGTAATTGGATAATCTTTAAATACTTCAAACCCTTTTTTAATATAGAAAACACGTCCACTTTCGTTCATTAAGTCAACTGTGTCTTTATCAAATGTTCCAGCAAAACGATCGGTAATACTAGTTGTTTCTTCCTCAGGTGCGATACCATTTTCTACTCCAAGGTTTTTTACTAAATCTAATCCCCAATTAACGGGATAATACACAAGAACAATACTGGCTACAAAAGTAATGGCAATACTTTTCAATAGCTTCCAATTACGTGAAAGCAGCATAAAGAATACAACAAACGTAAAGGATGCAATCCACGTACCACGTGATAATGTCAGTAATAATAAACCTGAGAATGCTACTTGGGACACGACTAAAAGATATTTAAACTGTCCATCTTTATAAGCATAGCGTAGGAAAAATGCCGCACAAATGGCGAAGAACATAACGAGTGCTAATGAGTTCGGATTATTTAATAAGCCATAAATACGCCCAAAGTTTGTGCTAGATAATACTTTTTGTGTCCATGCTTCTGGCATCCACATCATTCGTAGTGATAATTTCTCAACAAGCCCTTGAACGAATAATACGATTCCAGAAAACACTGTAATCCATGCTAGTTTCACTAAAAAGTTGGAAGGAAGTTTACTACGACTTAAAACATAATACAATAAATACATAATTAAAAATGTTCGCAGTTGGAAAATAACAGCGGATATACTTACACCATTCATATATCCGATAATCGCTCCGAATACTAGGAAGGCGAAGAAGAACCATTCATATTTATGAAAATAAAACCATGATTTGAAGCTTTTAAAATTGAAAATAAGTAATCTCGCTAACACCACAAATGTAATTAAATCTCCAATCAGCTTCATACCTGGATTTAGTTCAATAAAGAATGAACGGAAAATTACATATGGTACTAAAATTACTAAGCTTTGAAATGGCTTAAAAAATGCAAATAGCGTAAAGAACACAGCCGTGCTGATTAAAGCTATTTTTGAAGGTATGATGATCGCAGCTATTAAGACTGCAATAGCGAGTGCTAACTCAAGCCACTCTTGTTTCCTAACCTTCACTGAAATATCTGTCATCTATATGTCTACCCTCTCTCTAAAGATAATCTATACATTGTTGTTTTAAGCTCTAATTTAGTAAGACGTTTTTAAGTATAATATGGTTACAATCTCATTACAATAACGAAAGAGTATGTAAACGAAATATCAAGTGCTGATTTTAATAATGGCTGTTTCATTAGGCGAAAGACCCCATCTGATAATGGTTTGGATATATGTACAATACCTCAATTTTAGTATCTCATTCCACGCTCACAAAGCTTTCCATTCATTATACAATATCCACAGTAAAGGAGATAGAATAATA
>DEQI01000155.1:2443-2575 GCA_002360295.1 Planococcaceae bacterium UBA3370 | reverse complement strand
ACTAAGCAGAAAACCTACAGAATATCGTGAAGTCGGAGAATAAATAAACAGAATGCTTAAAAGCTTTAATTACTTCATGAAAACTTCTTTATGATCTCCATGTCTCCCCATTTACTGTTCTTTTGTCAGCCT
>DEQI01000155.1:754-2384 GCA_002360295.1 Planococcaceae bacterium UBA3370 | reverse complement strand
AGCACAACAAAAGGCGCAATAGATTCAAAAGAATCCTGCGCCCCTTATATGATGGCTAACCGACCATCGTTAGTATTATGCCCAATGCCCATAGAATTATTCAAAAAGAAATATATTTCCTTATACTAACAAATGCATGCTCCATTAAGCTCTTTTATTCCCAAGAACAACCAATCGTTTTAAAAAAATGATGTAATAGAATGTATTTTATTTTAATTACAAATTATTAAAAACCTTTTATTGACTTCATTTTATCTATTATTCTACGACAAGTATTGCTAAAATAATACTAGATTGAAAGGAGGTCCTTTGATGTGATCAAAAAAGTTATCAATTTATGTCTCATACTGATCGTTGCATTGTCTCTTACGACTTACTCCAAGACATATGCTAGCGATATTAATGGCCACCAAATGGAAGGCGAACTTACATATTGGGCAAACTTAGGCGTCATTTTGCCAGATAGTAAAGGGAATTACAATCCAAATCGTCCTGTTACACGTGGGGAATTTGCGGCGTACATCACTCGTGCTCTAAACTTGCCAGCCTCAGACAAATATCAATTTTCTGATTTAAAAGCAAATGATCCACTTACATTGGAAATTCAAGCTGCTGCTGGTTCTGGAATTTTAAGCGGTTATCCTGATGGCACTTTTAAACCAAATGATAACATTACGCGCCAGCATATGGCAGCCATGCTTTATAAAGCACTACGTTATTTAAAAGTACCACTTGAAGTGGCACCGCTTACGTTTAGTGATAATAATAAAATAAGCCAGCAATTCCAAAATGCAGTGTCGACATCTGTTTATTACAATATTATTCGCGGATCTCACGAGAAAAACGGGGTATTTTTTAAACCTCAAGGCTCTGCAACTATTGCCCATGCAGCAGCATTTTTATACCGTATGAATAGTGTAGCGCAGCAATTTGGACAAAATGGAAATGATAATGATACCGATGCTGTACCTGAGACACCAACGACAGATACGAATAGTTATTATGTCGGTTCGATCTCGGGTTCAACTATAAAAAAGCAGCCGACTGTTTATTTAACTTATGAACAAGCAGAAGCAGCTTACAAAGCTTCTAAGTCGGTAAATTTAATTTTCAAAGGCGATAAAATTATTAAAATGAGTAATGGCATTGCTTCAGCTGCTGATGTAACGGCTAATACTGTCACAATTTATGGGAATAAAAATTTTACAAATGCATTAACATATGTTGTAGAAGGTTCTGAATTTAAATATTTTGGCAGTAATGATACGTATGCTATTGTCCAAGTAGCAGACACAAAGGGTTATGTAAAAATGAGTGAGGTTACTTTAACACCGACAGAATTAATTAAAGGTCGTGACTACTATTATGTATCAGGTGGCTTTTTAACTCATAAAACATATAACCATGTAAAACAAGCTTATAACGGAGAATATGTAGTTGGTGAAGCACCAAGCTTCCTGACACCGAATGTTCATTACTATAGTCCAGACGGGGTTAACTTCTACAATACGAATGGTCAATTCGTAGGCACACACTACCCTTATTTCCAGTTCGCGTCCATTCGTCAGCCTTCTAATTATACAGCTGAAGAACTAGATTCGATTATTACTTCTTTACTAAAGGAACGTCT
>DEQI01000155.1:0-690 GCA_002360295.1 Planococcaceae bacterium UBA3370 | reverse complement strand
TAGGAACTTTCTTAAAAGAAGTGGAAGCTACCTATCGAGTAAACGCGTTATTCATTTTAGCAGCAGCCATTCATGAAAGTGATTACGGGATTAGTAAAAACGCATTAGAGAAAAACAACATTTTCGGCATTAAAGTATACGATTCAAATGAAACACTTGGCTCAACTTATAAAACACCGAAAGATAGCGTTTTAGCATTTATTAACCAATACGTAAACAAAAATTATGTCCCACAAACAGGTAGCTTCGCCAAAGGAGCTGTTCCTGGCAATAAAACAACAGGGATGAATGTACATTACGCTTCCGATCCGTTCTGGGGTAGTAAAATTGCCGGTCATATGTACCGCATGGACAATAAATTTGGCCGTAAAGATTATGGACAAGGTCGCCTAGCAATGGTGGTCAATGACGGTAATTCAGTCAATACACGACAAGCACCGACAACATCATCTGCGCTCATGTTCTCGTATAAAGCAAAAGTGATTGGTGAAACAGGAATGTTCGGTTATCCAGTTGTGATTCTAGAAGAAACGACAGGTGATGATGGCTATGTTTGGTACAAAGTATATTCAGATGCCAATCCACCAGCCGATTTCGTCTGGATTCGCTCCGACCTAGTAAAAGTTTTACCAAAATAATAGCTTAATACGTTTAGTTTAGTGACGTATCTAGTATAGAGCCTCCTATCGG
>DEQI01000125.1:2581-6586 GCA_002360295.1 Planococcaceae bacterium UBA3370 | reverse complement strand
AAGTCCGAAAAATATAAAATTTCAAGTTCAAGCTCTGCATTAAATTGTTGAATATATTTTTCCACTTGTTGCAGGATTGCACCTGTTTTATGGCCAAAGATTGTGCCATCAACGAGTAAAATTTTCATACGATGATTCCTCCATTATCCTGTTAATACACTCACTATTGAAACAGCATAAATGCTAGGAAAAATCATTATGCTGAAATACTTCGTCATTATTGTAACAGATGCAGGCTTTATCGAATAGGGAACTGGTTTTAAAAACAGTAATTTCAGTCTTTCGTCTTATTCGGCTCTACTTCAAGGTTTTTCAGTTTTTCCTTATCAAAAATAACCTCTTCATCAAGCGGTGCTAGCCCGTCTAGTTTATGTTTATTCCAGTCAAAATACCTTTCTTGACCTGTTTCAAACGCCTCTTCCTGACTAGGCATTTCCATCATCGCTAGCTCTTTTGAAGAGAAAATAGCTACTTTCTCTTTTTTACCGTATAAAGCTATTATTTTCATGGCACGGGCTACTTGCTCCGCTTTGATCGAACGGTAATTTTTCAATGGACCTACCAATAATGGATTTCCAATTTTAAATGCTAGCTCCCCTATTTTTTCACCTAATCGAAACTCTTTTCGGTCACCTACTAAGAGTGATGGGCGAACGATGGATAGTTGTGGTAAATCGAGTTCTATCAGTTCTTTTTCCAGCTTTCCTTTCACGCGATTATAATAAGCAAAAGAGCCTTCATTTGCTCCCATTGCAGAAATAACAATCATATGACGCACACCGCGATTTTTTGCTAAAGCACCAATTTGTACTGGATACTCAATATCCACTTTTTCAAATACTTCACGAGACTTTGCCTTTTTTATTGTTGTGCCGAGACAGCAAAAAAGATCATCAGCAAATTCTAAATCTTCCTCAGTAAGCTCATCAAATTGTCTGACATGTACGGTTAATTTCGCATGTTGGAATTCTAGTTTCTTTCGAGCGACTACAGTAACAGAAATGTACTCATCACTTTCACATAATAATTTAACAAGTGCTGAGCCAACTAGACCTGTGGCTCCTACAACGATGGCAGAACGCATTTTCATAGTAGGTCCCCTTTCTTATTTCTATCATTCCTTTAATTTTTACACATACTTCATGAATTTTCACCATAATTTAAGTAGTAAGTGGAAAGGATGGGATATTTTTTGCGAAACGAACTAATGACTAGAGGTCAAAAAAAGAAAATTGCCTTTATTTTGGAATACAGCGAATGGAAGGGCCACTATCCATTTGAAAGAGCTGCGATATTAGCAAATTTATTATCAGAAGAGAGCGTTACTATTTTTTTAAAGGCCGGTAACCCACGCGCATTAAGCATATTAACAGATGCTGGTTTACAGCCAGTGTTATATGAAAAATATCAAGAACTACCAAAGGTGATTCGCAATTTATCAGTTGACCTCATTATTTTTGATGGCATGGACTCGACAATTGAACAAGTTGAAATGATTCGCCCGTTCTGCCAAACAATCGTTCATTTTGATGATCGTGGTGATGGTATGGGACTCATTGACTGCAATATTGTCGCATTGTTTGAGGAAATAGTGGAAGCAATGCCGCAAAATATGCTAGCAGGTAGCTTTGCCTTTGCTATTGATGATAAATTGTTAGACATCACAAAAGAGGACAAGCAAGAAGAGGATTTACCACATATTGTTGTTGCTTTTGAAGACGGAGATGCTAATAATCTAACCTATCGCACATTACGCCACTTAACTCAACTACACATCCCACTAAAAGTTTCAGTCGCTATTGATGCTGATTATCGTCATTCTGTAGAAGACTTACAAATGATGGTACTGAGCCGCCGCCATACAAAGATTGTCCAACAACCTGATGCACTACTTTCTCTTCTACCTTCAGCAGATATTGTCATTTGTAACGCCAACTATACACCTTATAAAGTCGCTACTGTTGGAGTACCATGCATTACAGCTGCCCAAAATGAACGTGAGCTTGTACATGCCTTTAATCGGGAAGGAAACGGTTTTGTGCATATAGGGCTTGGGCGTAAAATGAAACAATCCGCTATCCAAAATGCGGTAATGGAATTTTTACTGCATGATGCACGACGAGACCGCGCTATTTTTAAGCAGCAATCGCTAGAACTTCACTCTAATAATGAAGTTTTGCAATCCCTGTTGTTGGATCTTGCCTATGCCCGTCACCAAATTATCCATATTTGAGTGAATGGCTTTTCTTATGCTAAAATGGGAAAAGATAATGTTGAAAGTAGGTACCCATCCATGCTAACGAAAGATCAAATACAACAGCAAATCGCTGAGTTGAAAATGGACTACGTGAATTTGCAAGGCGATATGGAAAAGCTTGAGTCAGTTGGACACGCAGACTCTGTAAAACAAGCCTTAACGCGTCTTGAAAATATGGAAGCACGACTTGCAGAACTGAATAAACAGCTCGCGGCGCTGTAAAACCGCGAGTTTTTTTGTGAGGAAATATAGAGACAACTAATTGGCATTTGTTGATGGTACGTGGGACTTTATTTATCTAACTTCGGCAGTTATTTATCTTATATCCGCGGTTATTTATCTAATCCTTGTAAGTATTTATCTCATATCGAATTTTATTTATCTACAACCATTTCATTATAGACAATACACTATTAAATTCTCGGAGGAACAACTATGGCAATATTAACGGTTGAAAACTTAGGTCATTCATTTGGTGATCGCACACTTTTTAAAGACGTCTCTTTCCGCCTTGTTGAAGGTGACCACATTGGCCTTGTAGGGGCTAATGGCGTTGGAAAATCAACATTAATGGGGATTATTACAGGCCAACAAATTCATGATACAGGAAAAGTAGAATGGCTTCCTGGCACACATTACGGCTATTTAGACCAGCATACTGTTCTAACAGCAGGTCGTACTATGCGTGATGTTTTACGCGATGCTTTTCTTCCTCTTTATAAAAAGGAAGAAGAATTAAATGAAATCGCAATGAAAATGGCAGATGCGACGCCTGAAGAATTAGAAAAACTGCTAGAAGACATGGCTAAAGTACAGGATGCACTGGATGCTGGTGATTTCTATACATTAGATATGAAAATCGAAGAAGTGGCGCGTGGACTTGGTCTAGATGCTATTGGTTTAGATCGTGATGTCGTGGCTCTTTCAGGTGGACAACGTACTAAAGTATTACTAGCAAAGCTTTTACTTGAAAAACCAAAAGTATTATTACTAGACGAGCCAACCAACTATTTAGATGAAGAGCACGTGACATGGCTGAAAAACTATTTAAAAAACTATCCACATGCCTTTTTACTAATTTCGCATGATACAGAATTTATGAATGAAACAGTAGACGTTATTTTCCAATTAGAGTTTTCAAAATTAACGCGTTATACAGCAACATATGAAAAATTTTTAGAGCTAGCTGAAATCAACAAACGCCAGCATATCGATGCCTATGAAAAACAGCAGGAATTTATTAAAAAACAAGAAGATTTCATTGCGAAAAATAAAGCCCGTTATTCCACAACAGGTCGTGCCAAATCTCGTGCGAAACAACTTGACCGTCTGGAGCGTATTGATCGTCCAGAAACAGCTGTAAAACCTGAATTCGGCTTTAAAGAAGCGCGTACACCGAGCCGTTATGTAGTAGAGGCAGAAAATTTATTAATCGGCTATGATAAAGAAAAGCCACTACTCCCTCCCCTTACATTCAATATTGAACGTGGTGAAAAAATTGCCCTTGTTGGGATGAACGGGATCGGTAAATCAACGCTACTGAAAACAATGCTAGGTAAAATCCAGCCCCTTGGCGGTAAAGTAATCCTTGGCGATTATTTATACCCTTCTTACTTCGAACAAGAAGTAAAAGCGGATAAAATCACACCGATTGATGATGTGTGGAATGCGTTCCCATCAATGGAGCAGGCACAAGTTCGTGCAGCACTTGCTCGTGCAGGACTTAAAACAGATCATATTACGCGCCC
>DEQI01000125.1:1955-2386 GCA_002360295.1 Planococcaceae bacterium UBA3370 | reverse complement strand
AACAAAAATTTGGAATGTCCAAGACTGGTTTACTACTGGAGAAACTGCTGAGTTAAATGAGAAGTGATTTTCATTTACTGACTAACATTCCAGCTCTTTTAACTATAGCTATTCTCTTTTAATCTACCTTAAAAGCCGGTTAGGAGTCTATTTACTTTCCTAACTGGCTACTCTTATTAGTAGAGAGTTTTATTCTATCTATATCCGTTACGTTTCAATCTTCCATGGGATTCCTAAGCTACTATCATTTCCTCGGTTATGTCATACTTCTAGTCGCAATATATTATTTTTACAAAAAATATATCGTACACTATGAAACTTTTTTTATTTACATACGTATATATTAGTAACATTCTGGGTATATATATTATGGATGAAAGAAATAAGAAAACACTCCAGAAACTTATACCTTCATAAATTTTTAAAAAGTA
>DEQI01000125.1:0-1823 GCA_002360295.1 Planococcaceae bacterium UBA3370 | reverse complement strand
GAAAAGCGCTTAAATGGTTAAATGAAAATAATATTGCTTATTCTGAAAAACGTATTACATCTCAGCCTTTAACATTAGCTGAGTTCAAAAATATTTTAAGCATGACAGAAGATGGTACCGATGAAATTATCGCTACAAATTCAAATGATTTCAAAAATCTTGAGGTCGATATCGAACAGCTATCCATTCAAGAATTATATGAATTAACTCAAAAATACCCACGCATGTTACGTAGCCCCATCATACTCGATGAAAAACGTATTCAAGTAGGTTATAATGAAATGGATATTCGACGTTTTATACCACGTAAAGTACGTGCGTTTGAGTTGAATGCCTTACAAAAATTGGCGGTTGAGTAAACGCCTTTTTTTCGTTAACGAAAGGTTTGGAGATGACAAACATGAATGATGAAAGACGCGAGCATTTAGCCTCTTTATTTGAAACAATTGCAGCACTTGAGAGAAAAATAGCCAATGAATGGAATAGCGGAAATGTACTCGGCTTTTCTAAATCACATATATTAATTTTAGATTTTTTAGCAAATGAAGGTCCAAAGCGCCCGTCCGCCATTGCAGAACATTTAAAGGTAACAACAGGCGGTGTAACTGTACTTACGACAAAGCTATTAAAATCGGGTTATATAGAAAAAACACAAAATGAAAATGATCGCCGCGCATCGCAAATTACAATTACTCATGCAGGCATGAAAGTGCTCGAACAATCTCGCGAGCAAGTCGAGTCACTCGTAACGAACCTATTTGGCATGCTAACAGATGATGAAATCGATTCGTTACGCCAAATTTTCAAAAAATGTGCCGAGTATAAATAGTGGTCTCTCAAAATAACACGAAAAAGGCATTTGTGCACCTTTTATGCACAAATGCCTTTTTATTTATATAAGCGCCTTTTCGTCCCGCGCCAAAATTTAAGCAGGTAATACGACATCTGCTAACGCATTATCTGCAAGTAAAATTTCCTTTAATCGTGCTTTAGCACGGAATAAACGGGACTTTACTGTACCGATAGACACTTTCATTAATGTCGAGATTTCAGCTAATGAATATTGATCTACATAAAAATACCATAATGTTTTTTGATAAATCGCATCTAATTCATGCATTTTTTCCTGTACAATTTTTGTAATCTCTACTTTTTCAATTTGTTCCTCAGTAGAAATTTCATTATTGGGAACCAAATCTAATATCGGTACGTCTAATTGTTCAGGTTGATTCATCATATATTTACTGCGACGTACATTTTTTCGATAGCGGTCGCGGAATGTGTTCATTGTAATCGTTGTTAACCACGCTTTCACATGGTCTACTTCTTCAACAGTAGCCTCGTAGCGGACAACTTTTACCCATACTTCCTGCATTAAATCTTCTGCTTCAGTAGTATTGCGAGTTAGTTTTAAACATAAATGATAAATATATCGGTTATAGTCATTGTAAACTTTAGTTAACATTTCTTTCATTGTCGTATCCTCCGTTCGTACTTCCTGTTACTATTATTTTCGCAAAAACAAATCTTACTCACTATTCTTTTAACTTTCACTTTCATTACAATTATGTAAGGTTGAGTGTCATCATTTGTTTTCTTGCAAGTTATTTGTTCAAGTAATTCCGCCTAGAAAATGCTTCCACATAATACATACGCAAAAATATGCTATACTATTTCCATTAGCGAATTTCAAGGAGGCTATTTATTATGAGTCATTTACAAGCATTAGACGCCTATTTTACTCAACATCGAGAACAGCATTTAAATGAGTTAAACGAGTTTTTACGTATTCCAAGCATCAGTTCCCTTTCAGAGCATAAAGA
>DEQI01000335.1 GCA_002360295.1 Planococcaceae bacterium UBA3370 | reverse complement strand
TAAAGGAGCAGTTATGTTAACATTTGAACAAAAACAAGCAATTATTGACTCATTTCCAGAGTTAACAAAAAAAGAAATTTCATTAAAGCGACTGAATTATCATTTTGAGGAGAGTCTTTTTGAAAAAACGATTGTCGTTGAAAAGCTTCATCCAAATGGCAATGGGTTCGTATTTGTAGGGGATTTAATCGCATACGAAAACGAAGTAAATGATAAAGGGCTCGTCAATATTCGCGATTATGACGAACAAGCATTACGGAAAATTATTGCTGCATCGATTGATTATTTAAAAGATGAACCAATTATTGAAATCTGGCGCTCCGGCAAAGGAGAGGAACTACAACTCATGTTTGAAAAACGATCATGGGCTATATATTTTAACGGAAATTTAGAAGAGTCATTTGGTACACGAGAAGCAGCAGTTCAATATTTACAAGAGGAAGGGTTCGAATTAGTTAAATAAAGGGGGGTATATAATGGATGGGAAACAAACATCGGGGAAGAAAATTGCAACCATTATTATTGGATCTATAATGGTTGCTTCTTTATTTGCTGTTCTTGTGATTCAACTATTCTATAAAACATACGATCCATCGAAATACGGACGCAAAAATGGTGGAATCGATAAAAGTGAGGAGTCAGCTCCTTTGACGAATGAGTTGTATGAAGATATAATTATCTCAAATTCGAGATAATTACGGGGGGGCTCATACATGCAACACATTTTTATGAACGGTACAAATGGGAATACATTATTATTGCTACATGGAACAGGTGGGACAGAGCACGATTTAATCAATGTAGCGAAAGAAATTGATGCAAAAGCTAATATTTTGAGTGTTCGAGGAAATATACTGGAGAATGGTATGCCTCGTTTCTTCCGTCGACTAGCGGAAGGTGTTTTTGATATGGAAGATTTACTTTTCCGTACGAAGGAACTGGTTGATTTTATAGATGAAGCTTCAACGAAATATAAATTCGACCGCCAACAAGTGATTGCCGTTGGTTATTCGAATGGTGCTAATATTGCGGGTAGTTTATTATACCACCATAAAGACTCATTAAGAGGGGCGATTTTACATCATCCAATGGTGCCAAATAGAGAAGCAATTATTCCAAATTTAACTGGAGTTGACGTTTGGATCGGTGCAGGAACAAATGATTTTATGTGCCCACCTCAAGAATCTGAGCAGCTCGAAACGATGTTGCAATCGAACGGTGCTCATGTCACAACAGCGTGGTTTAACTACGGACATCAATTAACGATGCAAGAAGTACAGGCAGCGAAAGATTGGTATAATAGTGTGTTTTTTAAATGATAGTTTGCTAGTAAGGAACGTATCTACTTAGTTATTTTGAGAGCCGCTCTTACAGGTAATGAAATATTTACTATTTCTACGAGTGTATGAGATTTATAACAGAAAAAATAGGGCTATCTTGTAGTGAACATTACTCACAAGATAGCCCATGTTTTGTTTAAAGATCAAAGTTTCTAAACTTGATTCTATTCGTTACGACGTTTTTGAAACGGCAACCACCAGTTCCAGTCACCAAATAATTTCATTAAACTAGGGACTAGCATTAAACGAATAATAGTTGCATCAATAGCAACGGCAATTGCGATACCAACACCAATCTGTTTCACAGGCATTACATCAGTAAACGCGAAAGCACCCGTAATAACAATCATAATAAGGGCAGCGGATGTGATAATCTTACTTGTTGAAACGAGTCCGTCAATGGTTGCCTTCGTATTATTTGAGCCTTTTAAATATTCTTCTTGAATACGAGATATTAAAAATACTTCATAATCCATACTCAATCCGAATACTAAGCAAAATACGATAACTGGAATGATTAATACAACTGACCCTGCCTCGATCCCCAAATGCCCATATTGGAAAATGTAAACTAGTATCCCGAATGTAGAACAAAGACCCATAATATTCATAATAATTGCTTTTAACGGTATTAATAGTGAGCGGAAAGCAATCATTAATATGATGAATGTTGCGGTCATAATAATGACGAGTGCTAGAACGATTTTATTGGCAATCTCGTCAAATATTTCTTGATTAAATTTGGGTTGACCCGCAAGTGTGAAAGTTACACCTAAGTCTTTATCCTTCCACTTACGTACAAATTGCTGTGCTTCATTGGAAGCTCCGTTTGCATCTAGATTAAAGGACATATACATTTTCTCATCTTGGACATAGTAGTCACGTGTTTGTTCTAAAATACTAAGGCTTTCAGGATTTGATAGAGCCATTTGCCACATTTCTACTGAGTCCATTTGAGTTGTCGTAAATAGCGAATGAACCCTTGTTACAAGGTCCTCTGCCAAAAGTTCTTCTTGGATGTTGAACATTGTTAGGAGACCTTCTTGATCTTCCCATCCACCTTTACGTTCAGCCAGTAAATAAACGAGTGCTTCATCGCCTATACCGAAAACTTCTGCCATTTTATCGTATGTTTGACGTGATTCATAACTAGATGGTAACGAATCAGCAGAAGGAATGGTTAGATTCATATCTTTAATCGGTATAATGGTGATACTTAACAAGATAATAGCTGTCGTAATAATAAATAATGGCTTGCGCATGACGAATGCGGCAAAGGTTTGCCATTTTGAAGCTGTTGATTTAACACGCAATAAACGCCATTTATTAATGTGATCACCAAGCAAAATGATTGAGGCAGGTAGAAGCGTGAGGCCAGATATAATGGCAAATAGTACGACTATAGAACCGCCAAGTGCTATATTTTGGAAAATTTCAACTTGAATAACGACCATTGCGCCAAGACCAATCATGACACATAGTGCAGAAAATATAATCGAACGACCAGCTGTGCAAATGGCCATTTGAACTGCTTCTTCTATAGTTGTTTTTTCACGTTCTTCTCGATAGCGATTAATAAACAATAGTGCAAAATCAATGCTTAAGGCAAGACCAAGCATCGGAACGATATTAAGGACGAAAATTGATAAATTAAACGTATCGCTTAATAAAGTTAAAACCCCGAAAGCAACTACGACCGTAGCTGCACCAATCATAATAGGGAGGACAGATGCTACGACCGTACCGAACGCTAACAGTAAAACAATAATAGCAATCGGTAGACCAATTGCTTCTGCCTGCATTAAGTCCTTTTGACTTGCCACATTTATATCTTTTGATATGACAGGTTCACCTGTAATAGAGACACCTTTTTCATTTGCAAGCTTCTCTCTAATAGTGTCGACAACGGGGAAATAATCTGTCACTTCTGTTCCAAATTGAAGAATTGCATAAGATAAATCATCTTTTTTTAAATTGTCCATTTCAACTGGTGAAATAATACTTTGCACTTCTTCAATTTGTTGAATACTATTTAAGATTGCTGTAATTTCATCATCAGTTTTTTGTTCAAACAAGACAAAAATAGTTTTTGCAGGAATGTCGAATGTATTGGCTAATTCGTTCATTGTTTCTATGTGATCATCTTTAACAAAAAAGCCATCTCCTTGGAGTTTACTAGGGAGTTGGATTGCAAAGTATGCCATGGTTAGAAAGAATATAAGCCAAATAATCATAATTGCTTTCGCTTGTTTTGTTACAAATGCTGCAAAAGCCTGCATCATACTGCCACCTTTCTATTTATATAATTTATATGAGAATTAGCTTTTCACTTGTTTAGGAGCTTCTCATTATAGTGTAAAGGATTTCTATTTAATCATGTTAAAAAAATCCGAGTTACAGCAGTAACCCGGATTAAAAATTTTAAAAGATCATATTTAATATGACATAGAAAGCAGCCGAAATGACAGCTGAAATTGGCATTGTAATGATCCAAGTCATAACGATTTTACGTGCAGTACCCCATTTTACCCCTTTTACACGTTGAGCTGTACCAACACCCATAATAGCAGATGAAATAACATGAGTAGTAGATACAGGTAAATGGATAAGTGTTGCTCCAAAAATAACCGAAGCTGAAGCTAAGTCTGCAGCTGCACCATTAACAGGACGGATTTTCATAATTTTACCGCCAACTGTTTTAATGATTTTATAACCACCAATAGAAGTACCTAATCCCATTGCTAGGGCACAGGCAATACGTACCCACCCTTGTACTTCATCCGTTGATTGTAAACCACCAGCGATTAAAGCCATTGTAATAATACCCATTGCTTTTTGCGCATCATTTGTACCGTGTGTAAATGCTTGCAAAGCAGCCGTACCAATTTGCATCGTACGGAAGCCTTTATTTGTTTTATAAAGATTCATGTTTTTAAAAATAACTTTAAATAATGACATCATGATAAAACCAGCAGCAAGTGCAATGAATGGCGAGAAAATTAACGCCTCTAAAATTTTAGTGAAACCTTTGTAGTTTAAAATATCAAATCCTGCAGCAGCAACTGCAGCACCTGCAATCGAACCAATTAATGTATGTGACGAGCTTGATGGAATACCATAATACCAAGTAAGTATGTTCCATGTAATCGCTGAACATAGAGCTGCTAAAATAACAACTGAACCAACAAGCGGTTCTTCGGGAGTTGATAATGCGAACGGGTCAACGATATCACTTGCAATCGCTTTAGCTACTCCAACAAATGTAATAGCACCTAAAAAGTTCATACAAGCTGCCATTAAAACAGCGACACGGGGTGGTAATGCTCGTGTTGATACAGATGTAGCGATGGCATTTGCTGTATCATGGAAGCCGTTAATAAAGTCAAATCCTAATGCAAAAATAACGACTAGTATTGTAATGAGGAATATTGTATCCATTATAATTTCTCCTGCTCTTACGCGTTACGCATAATGATCGTTTCAATTGTATTGGCTACATTTTGACAGTAGTCAGCAATCTCTTCTAATTGTTCATAAATGTCCTTAAACTTAATTAGTCGAATAGGGTCTTTTTCGTTATAGAACAATTGTTTAATAGAAGTACGTAACACTTCATCGCATTCACGTTCATAATCTTTAATAAGAATAGAGTTTTGGCGCATACCAATTAAATCTTTTTTAATTAATAGATCCATCGCTTTCACAATTTCATCAGCAGATTTCGTAATATAACCTAAGAAATCACGCATGGATTGATCGATTTCTGTAAACGAGAACATTTCAAAATGAGCAATACAACCTTCTGCACCATCTAATACATCGTCCATACAGTTTGCTAATGCTAAAATATCCTCTCGTTCAATAGGTGTCATAAATGATTTGTTTAACATGACAATTAATTCATGAATTAACTTATCTCCAGCCGTTTCGTATTCCTTCATACGAATACTAATTTCTTTTAAGTCCGCCACTGTTTCAATTCGATAATCGTTAGCGTAATGAACAGCCTCCTGTACATTTTCAGCTATTTTGTGCAACGCTGAGAAAAATGGGTCTGATTTTTTTGAACTGAACATGGATTGCCTCCTAAAATGTAAAAAAAATTTAATAGTTGATGATAATTTAACTTTATCATCATAACAAAAACTTATAAAAATCAACATAGTTTTTCTATTGATATTAACAATCTTTACATTTTTGTAATATAAACTTTGTTCACAATTGCGTCTTTTTAAAACTTTTCAATTAGTAAGTCTAGTTATTTTATGATAAAACAAGGATAAAATTACTATTTTGACATGAGAATAAGTTGTTTAAACTAGCAACAAAAACTATAGTGACATAAAGAAACAAACCATCCTAATAGAAATTTCTTTCCTATAGGACAGTTTGTTGTTATAAGTAATGCTTTAATTCGTTTTGTAAAAATGGGTTCGCATGTAAGAAGGCTATGAATGCATCATATTTTTCACGTTCTTCTTGTGTCGCCTTTTTTCCTGTGAAGTAAGCTCGAATTAATATATTTTTCGGTGTATTTTCCATATCAATAAACTCAAGTATCTGTGTTTCGTAACCTACAAGAGATAAAATTTGGGCTCGAATGGAGTCAGTTGCGAGTGATGCAAAACGCTCTCGGATGAGTCCATGCTGTAACATCACATCAAGTGCAGGTGCATCCAATTGACGATTCAGCTCGTGTTGACAACATGGGACGCTTAATATTACTTTTGCTCCCCATTTGACTGCGCGCGCTAGTGCCATATCAGTTGCAACATCACAAGCATGTAATGTCACGACCATATCTACAGATGTTTCATCGTTATAATCGTTAATGTCTCCTACTAAAAATTCTAAGTGGTCATACTTTAGATCTTCTGCAATACGATTACATTCTTCAATGACTTCTTTTTTTAAGTCTAGACCTGTCACATGAATATCTAATCCTTTTTCAATTTTTAAATAATGGTATAGTGCGAAGGTCAAATAGGATTTCCCTGAACCAAAATCAAGAATTCTTATTGGGCGATCTGTAGGTAAATACTGTAGCGAATCGTCGATAAATTCAACAAAACGATTAATTTGCTTAAACTTATCGTATTTTTGCTTTTTTATTTTGCCGTCTTCTGATTGCACACCGAGACGAATAAGGAATGGGTGTGGCGTTGAATCATCAAGTAAGTATTGCTTTTTACGATTATGTGATAAATCGACTTGTTTTGGTACTAATAAGTTATCGTTTTTCCATAACACTTTATTCTTTTTTGATAATTGAATTTGAACGGTCTGATCAGTAAAAACGGCATGAACTTGACGGAATTGCTCTAATAATAATGCGAAGTGATGATCAAAGTTTTCAAGTGGAATATTTTCATGCTTTAAAATTCGCTCATATTGATATTCGATTTGTATCGTATAACGTCCCTTTAAATTAATGGGCTTTAGTTTGACACGTTTTAACTCATTTGACTTTTGTCTCGGTTGACTAATAGTCGCATGTACTAAATTTTTTGATTGTAGCAACGATAAAAACTGTTCTTTCATCTGTTGAAATTCCATGTATATAACCTTCTTTTTAGATAAAATTAATTAACAGTAGTGTAACATATATAAGGTTCATTACCAAAAGTGGGGGTGCTATATATTGCATCGGTCACTATACGCTAATTGCTTACACATTATTGGGATTAGTATGAATTTAAGCTCTTGTTATTGTAGTGGAGACAGTCTGTCATCTAGGGTGCTAGCGGCTTATAGGACTCCACCAGGAAGACACGAGGCAGAACGGAAATCAAAGTCTTTGTTAGTTTGTAGCAAGAGCTTTTTATATGTTACGATAAAGCCAATTATCCGCTTCGGAGGCGAATGAATGAATACATTAAAAGATATTGAAACATTACAAGAGCGCGGCATTTTAGTGGGCGTTAATTTAAAAAATGATTCGCATTTTGATTACTCAATGGAAGAGCTTGCAAATTTAGCAGAAGCTTTAAGTGTTGAGGTAGTCGGAGTAGTAACACAAAATTTAGAACGTGTCACACCCTCTCATTATGTAGGGACTGGTAAAATCGAGGAAATTAAGGCGTTTTATGAAGAAACAGATGCAAATATTGTCATTTTTAATGATGAGTTATCACCCTCTCAAATACGCAATTTAGAACGGGATCTTGAGTGTAAAGTCATTGACCGTACAATGCTCATTTTAGATATTTTCGGTCGTCGTGCTAAAACGCGTGAGGCGCAGATGCAAGTTGAGCTAGCTCAATACCAATACATGCTACCACGTTTAGTCGGTCTTCATGCATCGTTATCCCGTCAAGGAGGTGGGACAGGTGGAGGCTTTAAAAACCGTGGTGCAGGTGAAACAAAGCTAGAGCTTGATCGTCGAAAAATAGAAGATCAAATAGCTAAGCTACGTCGTGATTTAGAACATGTACAAGCTCAACGTGAGACTCAGCGAAAACAACGCCGAAAAAATGCTGTACCTGTTGTATCGATTGTTGGCTATACGAATGCTGGTAAATCAACTATTATGAATCAGCTATTGCGGAAAATGGGACAAGAAGAGTCGAAACAAGTGTTTGAAAAAAACATGTTATTTGCTACGCTTGAAACATCCGTACGTAATATAGAGCTTGAGGATAATAAGTCATTTTTACTAACAGATACAGTTGGATTTGTTAGCAAGCTGCCACACCATTTAGTAAAGGCGTTCCGTTCAACTCTAGAAGAAGCACGAGAAGCAGATTTACTCCTGCATGTTGTGGATGTTTCGAATGAAGAATATAGCTTTATGATGGATGTAACGAATGAGACATTAAAGGCAGTTGGTGTAGAAGATATCCCAACAATATACGTCTATAATAAATCGGATTTAGCCGGAGTAGAATATCCTCTAGTTAGCGGAGATAATATTTGGATAGCTGCTAAAGAAGGTGTTGGTCTTGATGAGTTGCTACAATTAATTCGCACAGCTATATTTTCAGACTATATACAATGTGAAATGCTCATACCGTATGAAGCTGGTGCGGTTGTGTCGTATTTAAATGAGCATGCAACAATCCAATCGACAAGTTATGAGGAACAAGGTACATTACTTTCCTTAGAACTAAAAGAAGCAGATTTTAAAAAATATGAACGATATATCGTGAAATAATAAAGGGGTGTCTGCAAATGAGTATTGCAGACGCTTCTTTAATATCAATAAGGAAATATTTAAGCTAAAAAGCATTTAGTGACAAAAAAAGAAAAAACATTTAAATGTAAATTTTATTAATAGATCCATATATGTCCTGTAAGTGAGATGCTTACAGGACATTTTTCTTTCCTAATTACACATTAATAAGAGGTAGAATGACATAATAAATACGTTGTGTGTAGCGACAATTTTCTTTAATTCATATAACGACACCTTTCTCTAAATAGTAATAATCAGGCTAAAATAGTATGAATAATAAAAAAATACTAAAATTTTTAACATTTTTTAAAAGGGTTGAAAAAACTTTTTTCATGCTTTAATGTATTGAAGTAAGTTGTCTGACGATTGAAGGATTGTATTGTTAATTGTCAGTAAAATGAAAAAATAAAAAAATAAAAACGGAAGAGGGTATTTTATGTTAAACAAAGATGAAATAGTCAAATCCGTGCCTCAAAAAGGATTTTTCGGACATCCAAAAGGTTTGTTCACATTATTCTTTACAGAATTTTGGGAACGCTTCTCATATTACGGAATGCGTGCCATTCTTATCTTCTTCATGTATTACGAATTACATGAAGGTGGGCTCGGATTAGATCGTGTAACTGCGAACTCAATAATGGCGATTTACGGATCGTTAGTTTATATGTCTGGAATTATCGGTGGTTGGTTAGCTGACCGCGTATGGGGTACGCAAAAGGCGGTATTCTACGGTGGTATAATGATCATGATGGGTCATATTGTTCTGTCACTTCCTGGTGGCGTAACAATGCTATTTGTATCGATGTTCTTTATAGTAATTGGTACAGGGTTATTAAAACCAAACGTATCTTCAGTTGTAGGTGATTTGTATGCCGCAACTGATGCTCGTCGAGATGCAGGTTTCAGCATTTTTGTTATGGGGATTAATATGGGTGCATTTTTAGCTCCATTAATCGTAGGTGCTGTTTCAGATGCAACGAATTTCCATGTCGGCTTTGCAATTGCTGCAGTAGGTATGTTTATCGGGTTAAT
>DEQI01000329.1 GCA_002360295.1 Planococcaceae bacterium UBA3370 | reverse complement strand
AATAAAAGTTGTCATCTAAAAACTTAGCCATTTTACTAGCTTGGAACGCCCATTTTTCTCCCTGAGATTTTGGGTAATATGAGAATTTCTCTAGCTGGTTTTTAAATTTTGGTACGTACAGCAAATTAGTTTTCAGCCAATTTTGTTTCATGCCCGTACGCTCTTCTAAGTCTTTCATAGACCAAAATCTACCCACCAATTGTTGCTCTTTTAAATTTTGTAATTCTACTTTTGAAATAAGAACTTGATCTTCTGGAATAGGAATTGTTAAATTAACTTCTAATTGCTGCATTTATAAAACCCTTTCCTTTAACACTTCACTCGAATCTCATTTGACTATTACAAGCGTCAATTTCCATCTGTAATGATGTGGACGGCCGCCATAATTTAATAAATCGTAACGCTTCATCATGCTTCACTTTTGGAATGTCACCATAACGAGGAACTTTGAAATACGCCTTAAACTCATTCCAGAAAGCAGAGAACGCCTTTTTACTAATCTCCCGATAAGCAATAGATTCTTTTCCACCAAGTGCCTGGACAATTGATTCTTTGGCTGCCTGTTGGATTTCTTGCTGTTGCAGCGAATCAATTCGCATACTTCCTTTTAGGTAGTCAACATCTATTTTGATTTCAGCTAATTCCTTCTCGTGTTTTAATGCTGTTTCCAAAAGGGCTATCGTGCTATTTACTGGCTCTGTTAGCTGTTGTTCCATCTCGTTAAAACGTTCGATATAAGCCATTGCGAACTTCGTACCTTTTTCACCTGTCATACGTGTTGCATATAGTTCACAACCTTTCTTAGTTAACAGATAGCAAAATTTCTCGCGATTAAGGTTGTCTTGATAGGTATTTTCAATAAAATAGTTGCCCACACTTTTGTGGTCATCTCCTAAATGCTCGATAATCGTTCTAATATCACGCAAAACTTGATCATGTCTGCGCCCTACAATTTCTGCTACATCTCGACTATCAGTTACTAACTGACCTTGTATTTTAATAATCTCCAAATTTATTTCCTCCTTTTTTCGATTACCTTTCTGCTAAAATATTGGTAGAAAGGTAGGTGATACATAATGTCTAATAATCTAGGTGTAAACGACCCAAATGATTTTGAAAATCTGAGTGATGAACAAAAAGAAATATTAGTTAAATGGCTTCCTTACTATTTAGGACGTGCGGACAAATTTTATAAAAAATTATCATCATACGATTTAAAAGAACTTTTCGAAAAATCACCACAAGGATTTTATATAACAAATGGTCAATTCAAAGGTGCAATGCTTGCTGCTGAATATTCTGTAGCAGATAAGCAAGCTATGAATTGGCATTTCAATGTTTCAAAACTATATATTGAACGTTTAGATGAGCGACTTAAACGGTCTTAAAGAATGTGTTTTTAAAGTTTCATTTAAAATGAATTTTTCAGAAAGCTTTTCCTCTACTACCGTAGCGCCACGTTCTTTTAAATAACGAACCAATGTTGTTTTACCTGTAGGACCTTGTATGCCGTCCACAATTATCGTTCTTCCTGTTTTTAACGCATGTTCTAATCTTTCAATATCACTTTCAGATAAAATAGTTTTTAAATATCCATAGTCATGTTCAACATCTCGGTATGGTTTATTTTCAATTGAATTAGTTTTTTCCTCACACGCTGCTGCAACAGCCTGTGGGGATTTTTGATTGCCTTCCACATTGCTCACCTCGCTTTCTTTTGGTTATTGTTGCTGCCGTAATAGCTTGTCAATTATGGATGATTGATCTGTTCTATATACGGATATTTTTCATGGAAGAAACTAATTGGAATCTTCCCTCGCTCTACCCAATAACCTTTTGATTTTAATTCCTCATTCATTGCTTGTATGCGTAATTGAGCTGTCCTTAAAGTTCCGCAACCCAACATTTTTTGTACTTCTTGAGAAGTGTAAAATTGTTTTTTCATAAGGATCACTCCAATTTCGATTAACGTTGCTACCGTCACATAAGCTATAAATCCGAATACTATACCGTCATCGGCTCGGTATCACAGCGCATCAGTTAAAGTCGCGTATCACGCGACAAAATGTGAAAAAAAAATTGACATGGCTTCTTCTTTATTTAATCTTAGACGATCACAAATCAAATTCGCCTCTCTTATCGAGAATGTTTCGCCACGATTATTCAATCTGCGATAAAAGGTGCTTCTATCCATCCCAATAGCGTCTGCTAGTGTTTCAACATTGAAGCCTTTTTCAACAATTTGACCTCTAAGTTTATTTACATTTACCATCCCTTCCATTTAATCACCACCTTTTCTAAACAAAAAGTCGCATACAACGCGATTAATTACATCATAATTGATATTTTATTCTACGTCAATAATAAAAATCGCATATAATAAAAACTTTTTTATTAAACATTTTTATTATGTTGCATATTTGCGACTTTAATCGTATAATATAAGTAATTAAAGGAGGTGGAAATATGAGTGTAGGTGAAAGAATTAAACGTAGACGTAAACAATTGAAAATGTCAGCTGAAGATTTGGGTAAAAAAATAGGGAAAAATCGTGCAACTGTTTATAGGTATGAGAGTAGCGAAATTGAAAATTTATCAATAGAACTTATCCCGTTGTTAGCTAGAGCTTTGAATGTCTCTCCAGCATATTTGATGGGATGGGAACAAATCGAACCATGCCAAATGTCTACTGATTATCCTTATTTTCCAGAAGTTAAGGTATCTGCTGGTTCTCCAATATGCGTAGATTGTGTGGAAGAATCAGAAATGATTACAATACCAGACGAACTACTAGGTAAATACGCAGGCAGCAAAGACATTTTCTTTATGAGAGTAAATGGTGAATCGATGAACAAAATTATTCCTCACGATTCTCTTATAGCAGTTAAGGATGTAAACATTGAAGAAATTAAAAATGGAGACATTGTGGTTTTTAGTAACGGCTATGACTATTCAGTCAAACTCTTTTTTGATGTAGGTGACAAAATTATATTTAGACCAAACTCAAATGATCCGACTTTTACAGACTACATTATAGACAAAAATAATGAAGAACTAAGATTACACGGTAAAGTAATTACTTACATTGTTAATTTGGATTAATATTTTGCGCAAAATATTTAATTATTTCAGAGCAGACTCATTCGTCTAGCTCTTTTCTTATACAAAATAAAAGGAGAAGTAAGTATGGCAAGTATCACGAAACGAGGATCAAGTTGGCAATATGCAGTTTCAAATTTTGTGGACGGTAAAAGTCGGCCAATTCGTAAAGGTGGATTTAAAACAAAAAAAGAAGCCCAAATAGCAGCTGCTGAAGTTGAATCTCGATTACAAAAAGGTGCTAATGTAGTGATTAAAAACATACCATTTGTGGAATACTTTAAAAATTGGATTGATGTTTATAAAAAAACACGCCATTACACTACATATAACCGCTACATTAATTCTTGTAATGAAATTAAATCCTACTTTCACGATAAACCAATCCAAAAAATTACACGTCAAGACTACCAAAAATTCATTAATGAATATGGAAAAAACAAGGCAAAGGAAACTGTTCGAAAATTGAACACTCATGTAAGGGCATGTGTGAAAAGTGCAGTAATCGAGGGTTTGATTTTACATGATTTCACCCATAACGTAGAGTTACATCACACTATAAAACCTAAGAAAGAAAACGAAAAGTATTTAGACTTCAACAATAGCAAGATTTTGTATAATTATTTAATCAATAATTTGGAGCATAAAAATTTATCCCACTATATAATTTTACTTGGATTAGTTTGTGGTGCTCGTTATGGAGAGTTAGTTGGGTTAACGGATGAAGATTTTGATTTTGAAAAAAACATGTTAAACATCGATAAAACCTGGAAATATAAAAAAGATGATCCGAACGAATTTGGAGAATTAAAAGCTGACGGGAAACCACGAAAAATCGGTATTGATGAAAACGTAATGGAAAAGTTCAAAGAATTAATCGCTACACTTCCAGAACGGCCTCATAATCTCGTTTTTTATTCTCCCTCTAGTAAAAAGATGGTCGTTACAAATAACGCCGTAAATAAGTCGCTAGGGCATATTTTGAGTTCGTTAAACATTAGCGAAATTACAATTCATGCTTTACGACATACACATGCATCATCTCTTTTATTTGCTGGTTCTACTATCCAATATGTTTCAGAACGTTTAGGGCACGCCGATATTACAACTACATACAATACCTATACACATGTCCTTAAAGAATTAAAAGACAAAGATGAAAGTATAGCAACTGGATTGTATGCGTAAAGTGCAAACAATGTGCAAAGTATGTGCAAAGTTTTTTTAAAAAGTAGAATTTCTCAAAAAAACATCTAGTTAAAAAAAGCACCTATAAACGTTGATAAATCAATGTTTTCTACACCCTATACGTTTTTCGAAAACAACTCGATTTANNTGGCGCCCTCGGAGGGAATCGAACCCCCAGCGGAAGAACCGGAATCTTCAGTGTTATCCATTACACCACGAGGACAATAAATAGATTTTGTAAAAAATTTATTTGTTTCGTTAAATTAAATTACGACTTTCCTATTATACAAATGTCTATGTTACATTTCAACTGTAAAGTTCAGAGTTTTCATTTGACCTTTCTTGACTATTCTGTGTATGATAATGGTACAGCTGAAACCATTTTCAGCGAATAGTACTTGCAATTACCTTTTTTAAGGAGGATTTATTTTATGAATTTAATCCCTACAGTTATTGAACAAACAAACCGTGGTGAACGTGCGTATGACATTTATTCTCGTTTACTAAAAGACCGAATTATCCTACTAGGAAGTGCAATTGATGACAATGTTGCTAACTCAATCGTAGCCCAATTATTATTCCTAGAAGCAGAAGATCCAGAAAAAGATATTTATCTTTACATTAACTCACCAGGTGGATCTATTACTGCTGGTATGGCGATTTACGACACAATGAACTTCATCAAACCAAAAGTACAAACAATTTGTATCGGTATGGCAGCATCAATGGGTGCATTCTTACTTTCTGCTGGTGAACCTGGTAAACGTTTTGCATTACCAAACGCTGAAGTAATGATTCACCAACCACTTGGTGGTGCACAAGGGCAAGCGACTGAAATCGAAATCGCTGCAAAACGTATTTTATTCTTACGTGAAAAATTAAATCGTATTATGGCTGATAACACTGGCCAAGATTATGAAACACTTGCCCGTGACACAGATCGTGATAACTTCATGACTGCTGAGCAAGCAAAAGCATACGGCTTAATCGATGAAATTATGGTACGTAATAGCACAAAATAATGCATTGTATAGTGTAACATTAGTAGCACAAGCAAAAGTTTGTGCTACTTTTTTATTCATGCAATATGGGAATACCACCAATAGGAAAAAATAAGTGCAGACAAAGGTATGTTCTCTTTATCTACACTTATTGCTTTTTCTTTATTAATTTGAGCGTACATTTCATGCAAATCGTAATAATCTCTTTACTACTTCTCTTAATCTTCTTTTCCAATTAAAGATGCAAGGGCTGTAACTGCTTTTTCAGCATCATCACCTTCTGCTGTTAACGTTACTGTTGTACCTCTTGCAATAGCTAAACTCATAATACCCATGATTGATTTAGCATTTACTTTTTTTTCATCCTTTTGTAGAAACACATCTGATCGGTAGCGATTTGCCTCTTGCACAAAAAGGGCCGCTTGTCTTGCTTGTAAGCCCGTTTTTAATTTTACCTCTACATTATTTTCAACCATTCACTTTTCTCCCTTTCATAACCGTACGTCCGTATAGCTTTATCTTATCGAATTGGTGCCAAAAGAACAATGCTTATGAATCGGATTTGTATTCGTTTTCAAAATTTTGTTACAATTGTTCACCACGACGTAAAGCATCCGCAATTTCATCGATTTTTCTCAGTCTATGATTGACTCCAGATTTACTGACAACACCTGTCGATACCATCTCACCTAACTCTTTTAAAGTTACATCTTGGTATTCTACACGTAGTCTTGCAATTTCTCGAAGTTTTTCAGGTAGCTGATCTAGACCGATTGCATTTTCTATAAATCGGATATTTTCAACTTGACGAAGAGCTGCACCGATTGTTTTATTTAAATTAGCCGTTTCGCAGTTAACGATACGATTTACACTATTTCGCATATCTCTTACGATACGAACATCCTCAAATTTTAGCATAGCTTGATGTGCTCCAACTAAACTTAAAAAATCAGAAATTTTTTCTGCTTCTTTTAAGTAAGTAACAAATCCTTTTTTCCGTTCAATCGTTTTCGCATTCAGATGAAATTCATTCATTAAATCTGCTAATGCTTCTCCATGCTCTTTATATAGTGAATATATTTCTAAATGATAGGATGATGTTTCTGGATTATTCACCGATCCTCCAGCTAAAAATGCTCCACGTAAATATGCACGCTTTTGACTGTTTTTTGGAATCAATGATTGAGCAATTGTATGATTAAATTGAAATTCATCCGAAATAATTTGTAAATCAGTTAACAATTCACGAGCACCGTCACGCACCCGGCATATATAGACATTATTTTTCTTTAAACGCATTTTTCTTCGGACAAGCAATTCTACATTATAAGGATATAACTTTTTCATGATTGTATAAAGACGCCTTGCAATGGCTGCATTTTCTGTCTGAACATCCAAACTTAATTGCCTGTTTGTAAATGATAACGAACCGTTCATACGAATAAGGGCTGAAACCTCTGCCTTTAAACTATTGTCATCCGTTTCTACTTGAGTAAGCTCTTTTTTCGTCTCAGATGCAAATGACATATATGTTTCCCCCTTTCTTTTTTACTCTAGCTATGTAGCTTCATCATATCATACATATTAATTTTTCGTTTTTTCATGATTCGGTAGTTTTTGCACATATTCTTCAAGCCATTTTGTCACATTCACTGCATGGTGACGGACAGTATCATTATCAACAAGTGCGATTTCTCTTTTAATGACTTCAATCCCCATTTTAGTAAGCCGTTCTATATCAAAAAAAACTGGAGCTGCATTTTCTTTTTTATACTTCTCGATAATTTCTAACGGCATTTCAAAATTATTAATCAGCACTGTATGAATAAAAGGTTCACCAACATGATGATGGATAGCCTCTATATGATCAGCCGCACTATAATGAATGGTTTCACCTTTTTGCGTCATTAAGTTACAAATAAATATTTTTTGAGCTTTTGCACGAACAATGGCCGCCCCTATATCTTGTACTAATAGATTAGGGATAATGCTCGTATACAAACTACCCGGCCCTATTAATATATAATCCGCACGATTGATTGCCCGAATGGCTGCGGGAATCGGTTCTATATCACAAGGCGTTAAAAAAACACGCTTAATTGGCACAGATGTTTTCGGAATACGGGATTCACCTTCTATAAAAGTGCCGTCTGCTAGTTCTGCGTGTAAAGTTACTTTTTTATTTGCAGCTGGAATTACTTTACCATGGACATTTAAAACTTTACTCATTTCAGCAATTGCATGACTAAAATCGCCCGTAATATCTGTTAAAGCGGTAAGCATTAGATTTCCTAAGGAATGTCCACTTAACGTTTCAGATTGAGAAAACCGATATTGGAACATCTTTTCAACTAATGGCTCTACATCAGATAGAGCAGCAATGACGTTGCGGACATCTCCAGGAGGCGGGATGTCATAGTCATCTCGTATACGTCCTGAAGATCCGCCATCATCTGCTACAGTTACGATTGCAGTAATATCAAAAGGTCCCTTTTTCAGTCCCCGTAATACAGTGGAAAGGCCGGTGCCTCCCCCAATTACAACAACCCGTTTGTTCCTTTTTTTCATTACATCAATCCTTTCTATGATTGATATCTCTATGCGTTATAACAGTATTTTCTTCTTGTCCGAATAGATTTCCAAAATATTCGGCTAATGTAACAGAACGATGTTGCCCTCCTGTACAGCCAAAAGCAATAACGAGCTGTGATTTCCCTTCATATTTATATTGGGGAATCATAAATTGGAACAAATCGGTTAGCTTTGTAATCAGTTGCTGTGTTTCTTCTGTCGCTAATACGTATGATGACACTTCTGTTTGCAAACCTGTTTTATGACGGAGCTCTTCTACATAATAAGGATTTTTTAAAAAGCGCACATCAAAAACTAAGTCAGCATCAATAGGTAAACCATTTTTAAACCCAAAAGACATAACGTTTACAGAAAAAGTCGGCTCATTTGAATGAGAAAATTCAGCAATAATCTTTTCACGTAGCTCACGTGGCTTTAGTTTGGATGTATTAATAACTGTTTTGGCACGGCCTTTTATTTCTGATAATAGTTTACGCTCTAAATGAATGCCTTCAAGCGGTAAACCCGTATGAGCTAGTGGGTGCGAACGACGTGTTTCTTTATAGCGACGGACAAGTGTTTCATTATCTGCATCTAAAAACAATATACGTGCCTGCACATCTTCTTCTTCTTGTAATTCATCTAAAGCATCGATGACTGATTCAAAAAACTCCCGACCTCGTAAATCCATTACTACTGCAATACGCTGAATTTTTTGCTTTGAATTACGTAACAATGCTAAAAATGTAATGAGTAAATCTGGTGGGATATTGTCTATACAATAAAACCCTAAATCTTCAAAGCTTTGGACAGCAACTGTTTTCCCAGCACCCGACATACCCGTTATAATGACTACTTCATGTGCATTGTTTTGACTAATCAATTTACCCACTCCTCTGCTTTGCCTTCACTTATTACCATTCTTCTGTCATTTGTATTTTTTCACTCAATAACTCAAAGTCCTCTGTATATTCAAATGTACCATATTGCATCCCTTTATTTAATGCTGCAAATAATAAATTTGTACGGTCTCCTTCCGCCATTGGCAATGTCTGCAATTCATCAATTGCATACCAGCCGAGCTTGCCTTCTCTCGTTTCTTCAAAAGGTGTACCTTCAATTCCATGTGCAATGAAAGTATATAGCATCCATTCATCAACGACTGTTTCGCCTCTTTTGATGAGCATTGTATAGATTCCTTTTAAATGTACATTTTTAGGCGTAGTGTTTGTTTCTTCTTGGAATTCACGCATAGCTGCCTCGTAAATGGATTCCCCACTCTCCATTTTCCCACCAGGTGCAACATACCATCCCCGTCTTGGTTTTTGTAGCAACAATACTTTTCCGTCTTGTATAGCTAATAAATTTGCGATTCTTTGCATTCTATACACCTCTAATCTTGCTCTTTCTATCATTATACATTGTATGAACT
>DEQI01000381.1:327-2779 GCA_002360295.1 Planococcaceae bacterium UBA3370 | reverse complement strand
TTTCGCATTCGATACACAAAAACATTTGCTGGCATCAATTTTGATGTCCAAAATTTTGTTTCGTAATTAAATGAAACTTTATTGATTAACGTTTTGCTTGTTCAGTTTTCAAGGTTCATTTTGTTCACCACTTCGTTTAGCAGCGACTTTATTACTATAACTCATCCTTAACTTACTGTCAATACTATTTTAAAATATTTTTTCTTAGTAATTTCCTTTCGTTAAGGACAAGTAATAATATACATCTATCAAACATAAAAATCAAGTATTTTTTCTAAAAAAGTTTTCGATTTTATTAAAATCTAATACAAATAGCATTATACCAACAATTACTACACTCCCTCCGATGAATTGCGAAGGAATTAAATACTCTTCAAAAACAAAGAAGGCCAAAATAGCAGCTCCAATTGGCTCAAATAATATTGCTATTGATATAACATTTGTGCTAACAAACTTAAGAGACCAGTTGAATAAATTATGCCCTAACAAATTTGGTATGATAGCTAACAAAACAAACCACATCCAATCTATCGCTGGATAAGGGCCAAAAGATTCTCCTTTTATTAATACATAAAAGAATAAACAAATTGTACTACTTGTATACACAACCATTGTATATGTAATTAAAGATAGTCTCTTCCGAACATCTTGTCCAAATAATAAATAGCCTGTTACTAATGCACATGCGATTAATGCTAATATGTCACCGTATAGAGCTGGTCCACTAACCCGAAAATCTCCCCAACTAATTAGAATACTGCCTGTAATTGCGATAGCAGCTGCAACCATTGTTTTTATCGTAATCTTTTCACCAAAGAAAAAATACGTACCGACAAATGCAAAAAGAGGCTGCATCGTAACGAGTACTGTAGAACTTGCTACAGATGTGTACTGCAGTGATTCAAACCATAAAATAAAATGAAAGGCTAAAAATATTCCCGCTACTCCAGAAAAGATCCAATCTCGCTTAGTTAGTAATTTTATTTCATGCGCATATTTTAGAAAAAAAATTGGGCTCATAATAATTACTGAAAAGAGCATTCTGTAAAATGCGATTATCCCTGATTCTGCATTTGCTAATTTAACAAGTATTGCAGATAAAGACACTGAGATGACACCAATCATAATGGGTATATAAGGATTTATAACCGGCTTATTCACATTATCACTCCTCATACATATATTTTGATACATCTATTCATTTTACATGAAACAAAGGTACACGCAACATAAAAAAATACTAGTAACCATACATAAACTGAGGCTAATCTATCTGACCTTCATGTAAAATGTTCGTTCATTTTTTACTTTACTATTTAGGAGGCGGAAGAATGGATTTTCATTTGCTAAACACTTTTTCATGGGAAGTAGTTATAAAATTAATCATTGCGGCTAGTTTAAGTTTAATAATCGGTATTGAAAGAGAATTGAAGAAAAAACCAGTAGGATTAAAAACAAGCTTAGTGATTGCAACATTCAGCTGTTTACTCACAACGATTTCAATTGATACTGCTTATTCAGTTCCAGCACGAAATGATATCAATATTACGATGGACCCACTTCGATTAGCTGCACAGGTAGTAAGCGGAATTGGTTTTTTAGGTGCAGGTGTCATACTACGTAAAGGAAACGATAGCATTATTGGTCTTACAACAGCTGCCATGATATGGGGAGCTGCTGGTATCGGCATTGCTGTCGGTGCAGGTTTTTACATTGAAGCATTTTTCACCGTTTTAATTGTTGTCATTGGTATCGAAATGATTGCACCTTTCTTAATGAAGATTGGTCCTAAGCGATTAAGAATGCGAGAAGTTTCATTGAAAGTACAAATAAATGAACATCAGCATATTGAAGAGTTACTGGATTATATGAAGAAAAATGAAATGGTTGTTGAAAACATTTGTATACGTGATATTCCCATGGCAAATGATAAAGTTTGGCACGATGTCGATATTCGCTTTTCTACTTTATATGAAAAAAATACACTATCCCTTTATAAAGATTTACACGCTCAACCCTATATAGAAAAAATAGAAATAGAGTTATTAGCGTAATGGTAAACTAAATGGGATGTTTATTTGTATGGCAGATAGCCGCAAATGAAGGTTCCACACGAAGTCTACTAAATGTTTATCGAAAAAAGCTGTCCTGCAAGTTAAAATCCTTGCAAGACAGCTCCTTCTAAAATAAATCCCTATAAAGCATTCGTTAAGATTGTAAGCACATCTTCCCTTTGAAGCTTTTTAAATTGACCAAACGGACCAAATACCATCGCATGATTAACAATTTGATCAAATTTTGAATCGTCTATATTGTAATCAGCTAAACGATTCGGTGCACCGATAGAACTCCAAAATGCACTTAACCGGTCTATCCCTTCATACGCAACTTCCTCAATCGTTTTACCCGTTGCATCTACTCCAAATACTCTAGTTGCTAACTGTGCAAAACG
>DEQI01000381.1:0-243 GCA_002360295.1 Planococcaceae bacterium UBA3370 | reverse complement strand
TATACAGCTGATACTGCATGTTCAATATTATGGGAAGCCCAATCGCCACGAGAACCCATTGATAAGAATCCATTTAAACCGATAGTACCTGCTAATAATATCGTTTCTCTCAGTGCTACATCATCTAGGTTTTCGATAAGCTTAGGTGCAGCAGTCATAATTGCTCGAAGCACCCCTTCACACATTTCATCTGTCACAGGCGTATTCGTTGCATTATGGAAATATTGTTCAAAAATATGAGAC
>DEQI01000084.1 GCA_002360295.1 Planococcaceae bacterium UBA3370 | reverse complement strand
ATGATGCTCACACATCGAATAAAACGGAATATCTTTCACTAATACTAGTTCTTCATGCTCTTCATGGAAAACAGTACTAAAATATTCACGAGGATCTTCATTCAGGCCGCTAAACATTTCAGCGTACATTTTTGAAACACGTTTCGGTGTATCTAATAATCCTTCACGTTCTACATTTTCACCGACTGCTTCTAATATCATTTTTACTGCGTCTTCAATCTTTTTTAAGTCTACACTCGACATTGAATTGCCTCCCAAATAAATACCAAATCGGATAGAAATACACGAAGCACCTCTTCTAACAAATGAATCGTAGCACATCCTAACAATAAGTTCAAAGTAGGCTTCATATATTATTTATTTCATAACCAAATTAGTTTATTTCTCCTTACAACGGTAAATAGAAATTCCACCTAGTATGTAAAAAAGAGCAGCCTTCAGTCATTCTGAAGGCTGCCCTATGTAACTGCATAGATGTTGTATTATTTCACAGCATCTTTAAGCGCTTTACCTGGCTTGAAAGCAGGTACTTTGCTTGCAGCGATTTCGATCTCATCACCAGTTTGTGGGTTACGACCTTTACGAGCCGCACGTTCACGTACTTCGAAGTTACCAAAACCGATTAATTGTACTTTGTCACCCTTTGCAAGAGCATCTTGAATTGTATCAAATACAGCTTCAACTGCTTTAGAAGCGTCTTTTTTAGAAAGACCTGCAGCTTCAGCAACAGAGTTTACTAATTCTGTTTTATTCACACCATTCACCTCCTCTCAAAGGGTCCTGAACCTAAATCATGTAAAAAGATTAACATAACAAAAACCGCTACGCAACTGTATTCCTCTATGTTTTTGCTTATACGCGTATTTTTTTGTAATAAAACGAAAATAACAGGACAAAACGCCTATAAAAAGCGCTGTCCTGTTCACTATTTTTTAATATTTTGCCATTTGTTTTTTTAAATGATAAACGTAATAAGCCCTCGATCGCCCTCATTTACCATGCGCTCAATTGTTTGACGCATTCTTTTTTTGGCAGTTTGCGGAACGGTATTCATTTTATATCGAATACTTTCTTTTAAAACTTCATGTAATGGTGTTCCAAATAACTGTGTTGCCCATAAAGAATCTCGATCAAACTCATACGCATGCGTTAAATCTTTTAACAGCTGTTGACTATGAAATTCTGAACCGATTAATGGGGCAAATTCCGATTCCATATCAATACGAATAATGTGATAGGATGGGGCTTTTGCTTTCATGCGAACACCGTAAAAGTTATTTTGTTTGATCAGTTCTGGCTGACTCGGTTCAAATTCATCTATTGTCGGTAATGTGACACCATAGCCATCGTTTCTTGCTTGTTCAATGGCATCTCGGAATCTAGCCTGCGCTTTTTTCGCTTCTGAAGCTTCTTTTACAAATAAGAGCCATTCTTTTTTGGAATCAATCGGCTGTTCTAGCCATTCATTACACACTGCTTTATATACATCATTTTCAATTGATAATCGCACTGTTGCTACACCAAGACCAGCATCTACATGCTCGACATTACAATCCTCGACAAAATCAATTTCCTTTAAAAATGCTGTTGCAAGGTCTACGTCTCGGATTTTCTCTACATTTGCCATCATATCTCCTATAGCTAAGCTAAGTGTCTGATGTAAATAGTGAGAGCCGTCTAAAACATCTACCCAGTCCGGCTTTTCTACTTCAATATACTCGATTGGGAATTCATATAATGCTTCTTGTAAAATATAAGCAATATCTGGTACAGTAAGCTGATCGATTGACGTAGCAATGACCGGCACTTCGTATTTTTCAAACAACTCATTGCGTAAATTTCTCGTTTCTTCACGTGCTGGCATCGTACTATTTAGGACTACAACAAACGGTTTCCCAATTTCCTTTAGCTGCTCCACAATAGCCTCTTCAGCAACTTTTGCTGCATTTCTATCAATTCCATTTACAGTTCCGTCCGTCGTTACAACAATCCCAATATTGGCATGATCGCGTATTACTTTATCCGTACCAATTTTCGCCGCTTCTTGGAACGGAATCGCGTCTGTATGCCAAGGCGTATGGACAAACTTCGGACCATTTTCATCTTCATAACCACGTGCACCATCTATGATATATCCAACACAGTCTGCTAAACGAACTTTAAAGGCAAGCCCATTTTCTCCAATTGCTATCGGCGCTGCTTGGGCAGGCACAAATTTCGGTTCAGCAGTCATAATAACTGGTCCCGGTGAGCTTTGTGGTAGCTCGTCCAGTGCCCGTCTCCGATCGTCTTCATGTAATATATTTGGCAGCACGATCGATTCCATAACCTTCTTAACAAATGTCGATTTCCCTACACGAACGGGCCCTACAACCCCAATATACACATCACCATTTGTTCTTTCTGCGAGTTGTTGGAAAATTTGCTCACTAATAGGCGCTCCTCCTTTACTTATTTCAATTTATGTATGACCTTTCAAGAATATGAAAAACACCTTGCACAAAAGTACAAAGTGTTTTAATAAATGAATCTTTTTGAAATAAGAGTCTTACTGCCTATTAATCTTCGAAATTTTATTTATAAAATGATATCTCTCAACGAAAACAAGTTTTAGTTGTTTATTCTATAGGATTGTACATAAATATTGGATTATTATTCTCATCAATTGTATAGGGTAATGAATAGGCTGGTACTACTGGATAATAGTCAGCGAGGATTAAACGAATATCATCCCCTGGCTTTACAGTTATATCGTTATTTTGCATAAATTGATACAGATCGACAGAGTAATCAGCATAAATATCCCCTTCCGATGTAACAACTAATGGTAAGTCATTGTTGGAATATGGACTAGGTACAGTAATTTCTTCTTTATATCCAATGTTTTTATAGTTAATCGTATAAATAAACGGTGCAATTTGATCTTTATATTGCGGATATGTTGTACCAATAAAGCGTATTTTTACTTCTCGAATTCGCTCCGGCGTACGAAGATCTACTAGTTTTACAGTTGGATTTTTTTCTGGATCCCAAATGATATATTGGAAAATACCACCTTTTTCAAATGAATTAGCGGGTGGAGACGCTAAATATTTCGGTACTAGTTTATCAAAGTCGATTAAGTATTTAATAAAAATATCTGTATCCATATCTCGCGTTTTTATTGGTAAAACGCCTGTCTCTGCTTTAAATTCTTCAACAGCTCTTTGTACCGCTGCTAACTGATCAACATCTGGAACTTGGTTTTCTACTCGCAGCTCTTCAGGATACATACAAGCGGATAAGATGACTGTACATAATACAATCATCGTGACCATTATGGATTTCTTTTTCACGTATCTCACCACCCAATTTTTTATGAAGGCCATGTTGCGACTACGAGCACCATTAAAAATGAACCAAATGCTAGCATCACAAATGCAATAAATTTTAATACAAATGATAAAAAGGCGTTATTTACCCATTTACGCACTGCTGAAATAAGTAATACAGAAACAATTAATAATCCAATTGAGTAAAAGGAGACCCACATGACATCAAGTGCATGCATACTTGCTAGTGGTCCTCTAGCTGAGTTGAAGATAAACATTGACGTATTTGTAGCAAATGGATTTAGCATAAAAAACCACCTTTCCAAACTACTATGTATTTTTCCACACTATTGTAAATTATATATATTTTCGTA
>DEQI01000085.1:2966-9966 GCA_002360295.1 Planococcaceae bacterium UBA3370 | reverse complement strand
TCTGTAGATGTGCGAGTCAATTTTCCGGTTGACACTCAAGCATCATACAGGAGGGCTTTTTTGTTTTCAAGTCCCCGAAAACTCTTCTAACAGGAATGCTCCCTTTATAACTTATATTCCATCTCGAATAGAAAAAGGGGACAAAAAATAGGGCTATCCAGAATGAAAAACTTTCCGGGTGCCCCTCTTCTTTTTATACATATATGCTGAATAGTGTTGCTTACATGATAAACATGTCATAACTTCTTCTACTTGGCTATAAAACGTCTAATGATTATTCAAATGGCCATAAATCCGCTATGTTGTTGTTTGCCATTTTCAATCGCTAATTGATGCATTTAATTGAAAATTGTAAAAAAGGAGCAAAACCGTTTAAATAGTAGCTTTTTCGTTTATACACTCTCCTTATTTTCCCCGGCAATCGATAAGTACGCTACGAATACAAGCATTAAAGCACACCCAACGAGTTGCCAACCTTGCATGACCGAGCCAAACCAAAAAACTGAAATCATCATAGCCGTTAAAGGTTCAAAGCTTGATAATATACTTGTTTCGACTGCAGAAATATATTTTAGACTACTTAAAAATAACACAAATGCAGATGCACCTAAAACAACTAAAGATGACATCATAAATAATATATTTGGTTGTAAAAGCAATAGCCAATCATCCGATTTCCAAATTTGTCCTATAACTGCAAGCATCATACCACTTAACAGCATGCCCCATGCCACCACTGGTAACACACCCCATTCTGCCATAAGACGCGCTGGATACAATGTGTAAAAAGCATACGTTAATCCTAAAAATAATCCCCATAGGAGTGCAACGTTACTAACTAAAAGCGTACTGACAGAACCGTTTGTTAATAATAAAAATAGTCCTGTTAAAGTTCCGACAATACCAATCACTTGTTTGTAAGGTGGCCATTTTTTATGTTTAGCAGCTATGTAACAAACGATAAAAATCGGTGCTAAAAACTGCAATAATGTTGCTACGACTGCATTGCTCGCTTCAATTGATTTTACGAATGTAAATTGCAAACCTAGCATACCAAAAATGCTAAAAATGATCAGTTGATTACGCCATACCCGCTCCTTCCAAACAGCTGATATTTGTTGCTTTTTTAATTTCAAAAATAGAAGTAGCCCAGTGCCAGCTATTAATAACCGAACGGATAGCATAAATTCAGCAGACATCCCTGCCTTACTTAACATAAATTCCATCATTGGGCCAGTAGTACCCCAAAACATAGCCCCTATTATGATCATAGCGATGCCTTTGATACGGTCCATACAAAACACCTCTTCAAAACCTTAATAGCATTGAAAAACATTGTATCATGGCCTCTTTCTATTTCACACTTATTTGAGCAATTTTTTAATTTACTGTATATGTTTAGTCTATTACAGCATATGCTATTAATAGAAATGGAGGGGTTATTATGTATAAAACAGCAGAACAACGAATAAGTAAACTAGAATGGGTGATAGAAAAACAAGCATTTCATATAAAGCTATTACAACAAATTTTAATTGATCCTGTGAAATTAAAACTTAATAATGCCCTGATTAATGCTGATTTGGACGAGTCCGCTTTTCATCAATTACGTCATTTAACGAAGGATTATGAGCTGCGATTAAAGCAGATGCAACCAGTTTCTTTTGGGGACTTTTTACGCGAATTCGAAATGATTTTACACAAAAATGGCTCAACGCATACGAAAGCAGATCTTGCATCACTAGTGCCTATTTGGTTAGGCGGGAGCAGCGATTGTCCAGGCTTTTCGAAACCTTTACATGAGCTTTTTTATTATTAATTTGAGGTATTTAGAAAATCAAGACCTACCATAGATAATATAGTGACCTCACCAAAATACTTAGTATAATCAAAATAAAGGGGACGTCTGAACATAACTTTTAGATGCTCCCTTTTATTAAAAGCCGTATTTTTTAAATAGCTTATGCACAAAAAGTTTAGTGAAATAAAATACAATGGCCGCACTGGCACCGAACATCATAAAAACAAAATACTGATTGCCTGATGCACCAAATAGCAAAAAACCATAAGGTAAAATAAGTAATGCACCACATAATGCATACATTAAGATTTCAAATGATGGCCATTTCCAATAATGGTCAAGTAATATCGACACTGGAATACCACCTAAAATATAAATTGGGACACTAAGCATGAGAAACAAGTTAAACAGCCCATTAAAGGTTATAAACTGTTCTGACCCAGGTGATACACTCACATAACTAAAAACTGCGCTAAACAGTACCGATGCTAAAACCGCAATTAATAATTTTCGTAGAATCATCTTCAGCATGTATACATCCTCATTTTTTGCATTTTATTCATTTTACCATCTTTATACACCTATACACAATATCGGAATACCCCCGTGCGGTAAGCATTTTGATTGTCAAGAAAATGATTATGAAAACAAAAAAGCTATTCGATAAGTTTGGTTTCTTATCAAATAGCTTTGTTTTCATTTATTGGATTACATTTTCTTTAATTTCTCATATTCTAATTGCAATTGCTCAATCCGCTTGCGTCCCTCTTCCCGGTTACGAATTGTTTCAGCCTGAATTTGCTTTGTTTCTTCAATTCCAGCCATAATCGTTTGCCAAGTTGTTTCAATCGTGTCAATTGTAATACTTGGACTACCAGCAGCTCGGGCAATATTGACTGAGTTTTGACGCACGTTTTGTGCATTACGCACGAGCATTTCATTCGTGCGTTTATCCAACTCCACCATTGAATCTGCCACAAGCTTTTGACGTTGCATTGTTACTGCATGTAAAAGCCCTTGCTTAAAGATTGGAATTGTCGTCACAAAGGCAGAATTAATTTTTCCGATTAAGTGGTTATTACCTTGCTGCATTAAACGTATTTGTGGTGCAGATTGGAATGATACTTGCTGAGCCATCTCTAAATCATAGCGGCGTTGTTCTAACAATTCGATTGCACGCTGCACAGTTTCTAATTCTAAAATAGCTACTTGATCACCTGTATTGGCTTGTGCCTCCATTGCAGGTAGCTGTTCTTGAAGTTGCTCCACCTTTACCTCAATTGCTGCAATATGTTCGCTTAAACTATGGAAGTAATTCAAGTTTTCATCATACATTTGCTCGAGCTCCACCGTGTTTCGCTTCATTTCAACTTCATATTTTTGAATTTCATTGTAAACTGCGTCAACCTCTTTATTCATCGTATCGTATTTAGAAAGTAAGCGTTCTAGCTGCTCTTTACTTTTCGTAAATAATCTTTTAAGGATGCCGCCTTTTTTCTCTTCTTCATGAAAATCTTTCGGATCAAAACGGTCCATAATTCTATTTAAATTATTTAAAAGCTCACTTGATTTTTCAAGCTTGCTCGTTTTAATAGTCGCTAACATACGGTCTGAAAAAGTAGAAATACCTTTTGCAGTCTCTTTACCAAATTCTAAAACAGCAATTTGGTTCTTCACATCAATTTTGTCAGCAAGTGCATGCACTTGTGGCTCTTCCTTTAACGCAATCTGACGTTTACGAATTTGCGATAGCTCTTCAGTCGATACCAGTTGTTTCGGCTCTGCTGCCTTTATTTCATTTGCAGGCTGTGATTGTTGCTCAGCACGCGCATCTAAATCTTCAAATAATGGGTTTTTGAATTCTGACATGGTTATCCCCCGTTCATTGTTCTTATCTCTAGTTTACCCTATTCTTCCATAGTACACATACGAAAATAAGGCGCAAAAGGTTTCATTAATTACATATTTGTCATCTAAAAAAATGAAAGGTCAAAGAAGGTATTTTTAGAGATAAAATAAGACCTTTATAGTTTGCTATTGCCTATGACTTTTCATGCTTGGTCTTTACAAATGGAATGTGATTATTTTTAGTTGTATACATTGTAAACTTTTCATTATAGCACATAGGTTACTTTATTAAAGCTTGTACCTTTATAGAAATATAGTCTTTTAGCACTTCTAGTTCATTGGTATCAAAAGAACAATCTTTCCGATTTCCATAACTATCAAGCACTTTTCTAATCGTTATTATTAATTCTTGTGGAAACGTCTTTAGTCCCCAAATCCCCGCTTCCTGCTTTGATGAAATAACCCCTTCTTTTAAATACCAAAACACCCTAATTAAATTCAAAGAACAATAAATTGGGTCTTCTACAATATTTTCTATGCAATACTGGTAATCACTCATTATTGACTTAATATAATCTGATTTCGGAACATTAGGAAAAACGTCATCAATAGGCTTCCCTTTCATACAAATCCCTTTATGTTTAGTGATAGTAATATGGGCAGCTAAATCTGCATCTGTTTTAATAGCCTCATATAAAAAATGATATGTATCCGTTAATAAATTTTTTTCATAACAATCTCTCCAAAATTCACTATAATGAAAATCAAACGGAAAAGGATGTTGCGAATGTTTTAATTGTTCATTATTTAGAAAACTAATTTCAATGGGATAAGGAGAATTGGAATAATTTAAAAAGAACTGCGCTAAATTCCTTTTATCTTCCATTTTCATTGATTCTTTCGTAATAACCAAAATATCAATATCACTACTATTTGGATTAAATCCTCCCATTGCTAAAGAACCGTGTAAATAAAATCCAATAAAATCATCCTGAAGAATGTTCATTATTTCATTTTGCAAAACAAATACAAACTCTTTTACAACAGATGGACACGTTGTCCAACAATACCCCATATTTTACACCCCGAACCTTCTTCCTCGATAAACCCAATCGCTACAATTGATTCAAAATTATGTACAAACTATTATCTCTTTTAGCCTCTCTTCCCTTTATAAAAAAACGCAAATACTAATACTCGATTAATAATAATTTAATAGTATATTACATCCACCTAAATTACAATATTAGTCATAATTAGAAATATGTAATAAATATATTTCATCTGAATATCATAATATTTATTTGATATACATTTACTGGTAAAGTTTATACCCAAAAGATTACAAACTAAAAAATGGTGCATAATTAAATAATCTCCACATTAACATAAAAGTACATATTTCAATACTCTATCAAGATAAAAATATTACAATTTTGTGAAGTAAATTGATTGACAAATAGATACAGATATTTCTATAATAGAAATGTGTTCACATCATTTATTTATTAAGGAGAGATTTTTTATGGGACGTTTAGCAGGTAAAGTAGCTATTATTACAGGTGCTGCACGAGGTATGGGTGAATCTCACGCTCGTAAATTTATCGCAGAAGGCGCAAAAGTTGTCATTACTGACTTAAATGAAGAAGCAGGTTTAGCATTAGCTGCTGAGCTTGGTGAAAATGCAAAATTCGTAAAACAAGATGTTACTAGTGAAGCAGACTGGGCTCGAGTAATCGAAGAAACAGAAGCTACATTTGGTCCTGTAAACGTTTTAGTAAACAATGCTGGTATCAGTATTGCAAAACCTATTTCTGAAATGACTTTAGATTTATACCGCAAAATCGTAGAAATTAACCAAGTATCAGTATTCTTAGGTATGAAAGCTGTTCTTCCTTCAATGCAAAAAGCAGAAGGTGGTTCAATTGTAAATATCTCATCAATGAACGGTTTAGTAGGCGGCGCTGTCGGCTACACAGATACAAAATTCGCAGTACGTGGTATCACTAAAGCTGCTTCATTAGAATTTGGTAATTATGGTATTCGCGTAAACTCTGTACACCCAGGTGTTATTGAAACTCCAATGGTAACAGAAGGCGATGCTGTAGAACAAATCAAACAAATTTCACAATTCATCCCATTAAAACGTATTGCTCAATCTGAAGAAGTTTCAAACCTTGTATTATTCTTAGCTTCAGATGAATCAAGTTATTCAACTGGTTCTGAATTCGTTATCGATGGCGGTATGACTGCACGATAATTATACATAAGAGCTAACTATTGAAAGATAGTTGGCTTTTATTTTGTTCTAATATAAATAGTTTAATAGACAAATCCTTTCCAATATCTGTACATTTTTTGTATGATAAATAGAGGAGGTGCTTTAAGTGAAATTTGCACAACTTGTAGCAATTATACGACGGTTAGATACATCACATATTGATTATCCATACTGGTTTGAGCAATATAAAATGTTAGCAGCTGGTATTGCAGGTGAGAATTCGGTGTACTATCATTTACAAGAACTCACAGTCCCCCATCTACTTATTCGCAATCTTTGTATAAATAACCCCTCAAATCACAAACATGAAATTGATTTTCTACTAATATTATCATCTCTTATTATTTGCTTAGAAGTGAAAAATATTGCAGGAAAGTTAGATTTCGACGACGAAGCTTCACAATTATTACGTACACGTGCAGATGGATCGATTAATCGCTTTCAAAACCCTATTGAACAAATTATACGTCACGGTCGCCTACTCTCCTCTATGTTTCCGAATACTCCGATAAAAAGCGCAGTCGTTATCGCTAACCGAAATGCAATTATCGATAAAAAAAGCTCCCGTATCCCTATTTTCCATGCAGACTATGTAACTAGCTTTATTGAACATCAACTCGAGCTGTATAAACAAAATTCCATTAATATGCATGCAATCTACCATACATTAATGCAACATCATACTGAAAATTCCTTAAATATTAAATTCACATTAGATCAATTAAAGTTTGGGGTATTTTGTCCAAAATGCGATTTCAATCAAGAAATGATATTTAAATCCGGTACTTTTATCTGCCCTATTTGTCGTGTTAAAGATAAGTATGCTTACTTCTACGCGCTAGAAGACTATCGCTTATTAGTTGACTATAAAATCTCAAACGAACAGTTTCGCATACTATGCAATCTGTCTTCACGTGATGCAGCAAAAAGACTACTATCTAAATTGGCTATTTTTAAACAGGCACGATACACTTATTATGAAATTCCTGCACAAATACTTACTATGCACCCTGACAAAAGGTATGATTCGCCCGTGGGAGGTTAATTATCGCCCATGGGATACGTATTTT
>DEQI01000085.1:0-2782 GCA_002360295.1 Planococcaceae bacterium UBA3370 | reverse complement strand
ATCACTGTACAACTTTAATAGAGAACATCTATGTGCAATCTGCAAATGCAAATTCACAACTAATTTAAACAAGCTCTTGCTTTTTCAAGCTGTATTTTTACTTGCTCAAAGCCTGTACCACCTAATGAATTACGGCGACGTACTGCCGCTTCAGGAGCAAGAACTTCGAAAATATCCTCTTCAATTAGATCACTTTCTGCTTTCATATCATCTAGTGATAAATCTAATAAATAAATACCACGCTGAATACAAGTAAACACTAGTTTTCCAGTTACTTCATGTGCCTCACGGAACGGCATACCTTTTGTAGCAAGATAATCAGCTAGCTCAGTCGCATTGGAAAAATCACTATGCACGGCTGCATGTAAACGCTTTGTATTCACTGTCATCGTCGCAACCATGCCATCAAAAATTTTGAGCGCTCCTAAAACAGTGTGAACTGTATCAAACATGCCTTCCTTATCTTCTTGCATATCCTTGTTATACGTTAGGGGTGTTCCTTTTAGTACGGTTAATAAACCCATTAAATTTCCGTATACACGACCAGATTTCCCACGAATCAGCTCGGCCATATCTGGATTTTTCTTTTGTGGCATAATGGACGATCCTGTTGAAAAAGCATCATCCAGCTCGATAAATTTAAATTCATCGGTAGACCACAAAATGATTTCTTCCGCAAAACGGGATAAATGGGCCATTAACAAGGAAGAATTTGCTAAAAATTCGACGATAAAATCACGATCACTTACTGCATCCATTGAGTTTGCATAAATATTAGTAAATCCAAGCAATTCGGCTGCTTTTAAACGGTCTATTGGGAAGGTTGTGCCAGCCATCGCACCTGCGCCCAGTGGTGAAATATCAATACGCTTGATTGACTCTTGGTAACGCTGCTTGTCACGTTCTAACATCCAAAAATAGGTCATTAAATGATGAGCAAAGGAAATCGGCTGCGCACGCTGTAAATGTGTATAGCCGGGTGCAATCGTTTCAATATGCTGCTCAGCTTGATTTAATAACGTTTTTTGGAAGCTTTTTATTAATCCAATAACTTCGACTACACGCTTTTTTAGAAACAAGTGCATATCCGTTGCAACCTGGTCATTACGGCTACGACCCGTATGTAATTTTCCGCCAACTGGACCGATTAAATCAATGAGCATTTTTTCTAAATTTAAATGAATATCTTCATTCGCTACAGAGAACTCAAGCTCCCCTGCTTCTGCCTTTACTTTTAACTGCTTTAAACCTTCTACAATGGCAGCAACATCTTCTGCAGGTATTATATTTTGAATACCGAGCATTGTCACATGCGCAATGCTACCTTCAATATCTTCCATTACTAACTGCTGGTCAAAGCCTATTGATGCACCAAATTCATCTACCCAAGCCTCAGCAGATTTTTGGAAACGGCCGCCCCATAATTTTGTCATACATAGCACCTCTATTAAAATGAAGAGCGACTCTATACGAATCGCTCGTCCACTACTTATTTTTGATTAACGCCTGCTGCTACTACTGTTGGAAGACCCCATAATTCAATGAAGCCTACAGCAGAGCCGTGGTTGAACATATCTTCTTTTGAATATGTTGCTAGTTTTTCGTTATATAAAGAGTTTGGCGATTTACGACCTTCTACAATCGCATGACCTTTAAATAATTTCACACGTACTGTTCCATTCACATATTGCTGTGTTTCTGCTAAAAAAGCTTCTAAAGCTGGGCGTAAAGGTGAGAACCATAAACCTTCATAAATCATTTCGGACAGTTTTTTCTCAATTACTGGTTTAAAATGTGCCATTTCTTTAACTAAAGTTAAATCTTCCAGCTCTTTATGTGCTGTTAATAACACTTTCGCCCCAGGAATTTCGTATACCTCACGCGATTTAATCCCAACTAAACGGTTTTCAACGTGGTCGATACGGCCAACTCCATGTTCTCCCGCAATTGCATTTAGCTCTAAAATTAAATCAGCAAGTTTCATTTCTTTACCGTTAAGCGCTACTGGTTTACCAGCTAGGAATTCAATTTCAACGATCTCTGGTGTATCCGGTGTATGTTCAATCGCTTTCGTTAAACCGTAAGCCTCTTCTGGTGGTGCTACCCAAGGATCTTCCATTACCCCTGCTTCATTGGCACGGCCCCATAAGTTTTGGTCGATAGAGAATGGAGAATCTAATGTTGCAGGAATCGGAACATTGTGCTTCATCGCATATTCAATTTCTTCATCACGGCTCCAGCCCCATTCACGCACAGGTGCTAAAACTTCCAAATTAGGATTTAACGCTTTGATTGACACTTCAAAACGTACTTGGTCATTTCCTTTACCCGTACACCCATGTGCCACCGCATCTGCATTCGTAGCGTTTGCGATTTCTACTAATTTTTTTGAAATTAACGGACGAGAAAGCGCAGAAACTAATGGATATTTTTGTTCATACCAAGTATGTGCTTGTAAAGAAATCAGGGCATATTCTTCTGCAAACTCATCTTTTGCGTCTACCATATAGGATTCGATTGCACCTACTTGTAGTGCTTTATTTTTGACAAACTCTAAGTCTTTCCCTTCCCCTACATCAAGACAAACTGCAATAACGTCCCAACCTTGTTCCTTTAACCACGGAATTGCTACAGATGTATCAAGACCGCCCGAATATGCTAAAACCACTTTTTTATTTGCCATGTCATTCGCGCCTCCGTTATTTCATATGTATTTTTATACATCGAACCAAAAGTTTATACACGAATAGTATCACGGAATAAAAATAAAAACAAGTGTATT
>DEQI01000351.1 GCA_002360295.1 Planococcaceae bacterium UBA3370 | reverse complement strand
TGCAGCTTGACCTTCAAGACCAATATGCGGAAGTGCTGCCACGTTCCATGACAGGACTTCATCGGTTTTTCAAAATTTACGTTAAAGGATTCCGCGGAGCTGGTGAATTAAGAAATCAATTGATGAACACGAAATCAACAGATGAAGTGCGCGCAATACTTGATCACTTTGAATTAAACCATATTGATGACGATGAGCAGTAAAATACTTTAGTCGCATGAACTATTCTTAAAGATTACGTTAATTAATGAAAATACCCACAAAACTTTAATAAGTGTTGTGGGTATTTTGCATTAATAGGGTATTAAATTTAGTTGTATTGTCCGGTGTAAAAATACCGAAAAATGTTGGCGAGATAATGAATCATTTGGTTTGAAATAACCATTTGTGCCTGTTGTAATACCATGAGAGGATAAAATATCTACGTACTCTTTATACCAAGCATCCTCAGCAACATCTTTAAAGTTTTGAGGAATCGTTCCTTCTTTTAGCTTTAAATGATAGGCTTTTACTATAATTTTTGCCATTTGGGCACGTGTAATCGTACTATTAGGTTGGAAACCATTTGGATTTGAATCGATTATACCACCATCAACTAGTAAATGAACGCTTTCAAAATTAGGATGTGTTTGGGGTACATCTTTGAATAAAAACTTATATGATAGGCCGAGTGGAACAGCCGGTGCTTTTGCGCGGACAATCATGGCTGCAACATGATGACGTTTAATAGCTTCATTCGGTTTAAAGTTTCCATCTAAATAACCATTAATGATCCCAAGTGCACTCATTTCGGAAATTTCTTGGATGTAAGGATGATTTGTTGGTACATCTTTAAACTGTAAAGGCGTTTGTTTTGACCACTGAATATCATAAACAGCAGGCGTGTTACTTTTTACTTCAACATAATAGGTTCCCGGATTTAATAGCAATTGCACGTTGGAAGGTTGATTTAAGCTATCGTAAAGTTGACTTCCATTTTCATGTGTAATAATCATTCTTGCCATAAATCCTTTTTGCTTGTTGACCGTCATGTTGTATACACCTTTTTTAGATACAATTAGTTTATACATATCGTTATCATTGTTTTTTACTAAATAGCCACTTGTTTTCGTGTTGATTGGTAATGATGTAGCTGTATCCGTTGTGTTATTTGGTTCAAATTCAACTGCTTGTGGTGTAAAAGACGTAGTAAAGGAACCTGGATAATCTTTCATACTCATTTTAATAAAATACGTACCTGGAGTAACGTTTATACTATAATTTGAAACATCTTCATATAGTACAACCTCATTACCATCGGCATCGAACAATGAAATGGCTACCCTTTGCCCAGATGACTCCACATTTAAGCTACCTGATGCGGGAATATCTACTTTAAAGTAACTGATTGTTCCTGCACTAATCGTTGTTAGATTTTCAATCGTAGAATTTAATGGAATCGGCTGCGCTATTTTGATATGATCATTTGGTTCAAGTGAAATCGATTTCTTTGGAGTAAACAACCATTGCAGTGTATAGTCTTCTTTTACAGATGTATTTCCCATTATTTCTAGTGTGTATTGCCCTTTTGGTAAACCAATTTTAAAATCTTCTCTGTAAATACCTACCCAAATTACTTTCTCGTCAGCATTAAATATTTTTATTATTTGTAAAAATGCATTCATTTTTAATTCTACAAGACCATCTGATGGTGTTGTGAATGAAAAGTAATCCTTTAAGTCTGTTTGGCGATCCAAATTACCTGTGTAGATCTGATTTACGTTTATAACATTCGCCTCGGCAATTGAATTATTTGGTTCGATTTCTGTAATAGGTTGAAGCGTATTCCGATCATATGGATCTTTAGCATAACTAAATGAAAACGGTGTTATGCTCGATACAATGAATATGACTATGATGACTATTTTCTTCAGCATATGTATCTCCTTTATATAATACTTCTAGGTAATGAACGTTCCTCATCATACCATTAATCGTTTTCTTTTAATACAATGAAATAATTAGTTTAAAAATACAGATCAAAAGAATTATATAATACTATTTTCTGGAATGTTTTATTGTACTTATAGATTACTTTTAATTTACAAAGGAATCATCTCGGACACTAGAAAAATCACTTAGCTAAGCGTATTGAGTAAAGCTTTTTCCGTTTGTAAGTATGGTCATGTAGTTGACTTCGAGCTACACGAAGGTGGTATACTGCCATCATAATAGGGGAGGGCTTATGATGAAAACAATATTTGAAAAAAAGAATGATCAAATTGAAACGGCTGTGATTGTTGGTGCCTCGCTTTCAGGTTTGATGACAGCTATTGCGCTTGCTGAGGAAGGAATCTACGTAACGATTATAGAGAAAGTAGATGAAAATCGGCATGGTGGTTCAGGGTTACGAGTAAATGGCGGAACATTCGGAAAATCCAAAACAGAAAAACTGCTCAAAAATCTCGTATCAGGAGGAAAAAGCTCAGTTCAGCTTTGGTCAGCCATTGAATCTCGTTTACGCGAGCAAGTAAAAAGAGAGGACAATATTGAATTACACTATAATACACGTGTGGTAGACATAGATCAAAATGAAGAAATGGCTTGGGTTGTAACAGAAGAGGGACAGATAATCCAAGGGGATATTTTGATTGGTGCGGACGGTCATAATAGTCAGGTGCGAGCATATGTTGCACCACATAAGCCGCATGCTACATACGCAGGCTATATGGGATGGATTGCTTCTATGAGCGAGGATGACTTACCAGAACACCTTCGTTCTAGATGTTTGGAGGATGGTCAATTCGCGGAAATGTTTGATAGTTTCGATGGCTTTAAGTTCGGTTCTATTATTGAGAGAGAAGTTGGTTCTACCGAAAGTCGCCGAATCGGGTGTACATGGTACGATAATAAACGTAGTGATTTACTGCGCCATCTTGGTTGTGTAGAGGGGATGGTAGTTCGTCATTCATTAAACGGTGCGGATATCCCTGAACGAACGTTAAATGGTTTAGCTGATCAGGCATCTTATTGGCCAGAGCCATGGCGTTCTGCTGC
>DEQI01000224.1 GCA_002360295.1 Planococcaceae bacterium UBA3370 | reverse complement strand
GAATATCAAGTCAATGCCCGTAAAGTGGCAGAAGATATGCTGAAATATTATCGCTTCTAATATATAAGCAAGGAAGGGAGCTTGAAACACATGTCAGTCCAAACAATCATCGCAACGCTAGAAAAACTGGAGCGTATGCATAAAAGCTTACTTGAGCTCGCCTACAAAAAAACAGAACTTGTGAAAGCGAATGACATGTCTGAGCTCGATCAATTACTAAAAAATGAACAAGCACATGTAGCTGCAATTGATACACTTGAGCAACAGCGTCAGTTGATGGTAACGGATTACCTAAGAGCAAATGGAATTGCTTACACTGACAAACCAACTGTTGGAGAGCTGATTAATGCAGCTACAGACCAATCAGAAAAGGAAGCACTAATCGATGTGCGGGAACGTCTACTTTCTTTAGTACAAGAGCTAAAAACACAAAACGATTTAAATCAAAAGCTTGTTTATCAATCATTACAATTTATTAATCTGACATTAGAAGCAGTCCGCCCAGCAAGACCAGATTCATTTAACTATTCAAATGCTGAAGTGCGCGGTCAATCAAATGTAGGGAAAAAAACATACTATGACTCACAAGCATAGCCGCCTGGGATTACACATGATATGTGTAATTCCAAGCGCTTTACTTTGCTTTTATAAGGAGGAACATTCATGCGATCCACATTTATGGGATTAGAAACGAGTAAGTCTGGTTTGTATTTACAACAAACGGCGCTATATACAACAGGGCATAATATAGCTAATGCAAATACGGAAGGTTATTCACGTCAACGTGTTAATATGCAAGCGTTACCGGGATTCTCTTATCCTGGTTTAAATTCAGCCAAAATACCTGGTCACCTTGGAACAGGAGCAGAAGCGCACTCTATTCAACGTATTCGTGATCAGTTTATTGACAGACAATATCGTCAAGAAACAAACAGTTTAGGGTATTGGGAAGCGCAATCAAAATCGATTTCACAAATGGAAGATGTTATGACAGAACCATCTGAGTATGGGATCAATCAATCCTTTACAGATTTTTGGAAGTCTATGGAGGATATTATAGCCAATCCTAAAGATACGGCAGCTCGCCAAGTGATGATTTCTAAGGGTAAAGCATTGGCTGAATCTTTTAACTATATTGACACACAACTAAAAAAAATCCAAGGGAATATTGGTAATGAGATTAAAGTATCTACAAACGAAATAAATTCCATTTTAAAGCAAATTGCAGCAATCAATAAACAAATTCAAAAAGCGGAACCAAATGGCTATGTTACGAATGACTTGTATGATGCTCGGGATGTATTAGTGGATCAATTAAGCACTTATTTACCAATCACAACAGAGCAAGTGAGCTCTGGTGGAAATGCTAGTGATGTCGCAGAAGGAACAATGACCATTTACTATAACGGAGTGGAACTTGTAAATGGTAAAGACTATGCACAGCTTTCTACATTAGACGTTAACGATAACCCAGTTGATGGGAACGTCGATGATCAAACAACAAATGGCTACAGTGAGTTTGGTAAAATTACGATTTCAGTAGTAGGAGAGCCACCTGGAGATACAGTTGCGAAAGAAATAACCTATGCAGATATGGAAAAAGGAAAAGGGAAGCTAAAATCCCTTATCGATGCATACGGTCATAGTGGTGGGCAAGGTGTATATCCTGAAATGCTTGCCAATTTAGATAAGCTAGCTGCAGAGTTTGTTAAAGCGTTTAATGCTGTACATAGTAAAGGGTACGGACTTGATGGTTCCACAGGAATTGATTTCTTCTCTGGTACAACTGCAAAAGATATTGCCGTCGCTATTACTGATCCAAAGCAAATAGCTGCTTCAAACGATGTGGATGAAGAAGGAAATAACGAAAATTTATTATTACTAGCAAAACTACAGACAGAAGTGCAAGATGGTCTTAATAAAGGAACATTCCAATCTTACTACGAATCTTTAGTTGGTGATTTGGCAGTAAAAGGTCAGGAAGCGGTTCGTGAAGCGTATAATGCAGGTACGTTACAATTATCCATTGAGAACGAACGTGCCTCAGTAAGTTCTGTATCATTAGATGAAGAAATGACAAATATGATTACATTCCAGCAAGCTTACAATGCAAATGCACGTATGATTACTGTAGTAGATGAAACGTTAGATAAAATTATTAATGGTATGGGTCGCGTAGGTTTATAGGTACTACATAATAGTTGCAAGATGGAAGAGTATTAATACTTTTCTGTAGAAAGGAGAAGAATATGCGCGTTACACAGTCAATGTTATCGAATAATATGCTTCGCAATTTAAATACTAGTTATAGTAAATTGTCCAAAATTCAGCAACAAATTGAATCAGGTTCAAAAATATCGCGTCCTTCTGATGATCCTGTCGTTGCAGTTAAAGGGATGAGCTATCGTACGGATATTGATAAAATTAATCAATACCAACGTAATATCGGAGAGGCGAATACATGGCTTGATACAACTGATGAAGCATTAGGGCAAGTGGGAGAAGCGTTAAAGCGTGTAAAAGAACTCATTGTTCAAGCTGCCAATGATACGAACACGAGTGATGATAGACAAAAAATTAATACAGAAATCGAACAAATCAAACAGCAATTACGTGATATCGCAAATACAAAAGTAGGCGATAATTATATTTTCTCAGGCACCCATACAGGAAAACCGCTTTATACAGCTAATGGGCAAAATCCAGAAGTAACAACTGATGGAGCAACGAGAGATATTACTATTGACGTATTCGATGGTATTTCGATTAAAGTGAATACACAAGGTAATAAACTATTTGATGATATCGATCAATTTATGGGGAAAGTTTCGGATTTATTAAATAACGGTGCTACTGGTACAGAAATTAGTGAGGCACTAGGTGCAGATTTAGATAATGGAAATTTACCGGGATTAGATACCCTATATGAAGATACATTAGCTGCTCGAGCAGATGTCGGAGCAAGACAAAATCGAATTGAAATGATGGATAATCGCTTAGATATCCAATTGGTGAACGTAACAAAACAAATGTCAGAAAATGAAGATACAGATTATGCAGCTGCTATCACAGAAATGGTGACACAAGAATCTATTCACCAAGCAGCCCTTTCAGTAGGGGCAAAAATTATTCAGCAAACTTTGGTCGATTTTATTAGATAATTTGGTACAAGAATAGACTGAGACAAAAGCGATAGTCAAAGATAGTAATAGATTTTATTCGATATTAGAGAAGCGTTTGAACAATTTGTTCAGGCGCTTTTCTTGAAAGGAGTAAAAAAAAGATGAGACTCCCACAAATTCAAATTCGTACGACGGATATTCAAATGGATTTGCAAATACAAGATCCACAGCAGCATATCGAGCAGCCAAAAGCGACGCAAACAATTGAGCAACCTGCAGCGATCCTTGAAATACATACGACCCGTGGTGTACTGAAAATCGATTCATCTCAAGCAAGACGTGATTTAGGATTAATCAGTCCGCTTGAATCAATCCAAAATTATGCTGACAAAGGGAAACAAGATGCACTGAAAGGGATGGCTCGTCGCGCAAGTGAAGGTAGACAGATGATGGAGAACGCCGGTAAAGAACAAGGTAGTGCAACTATTCAAAATATCGCCAAACAAAACCACGGTCCCAAACGTGCTGGCCCATACAATATTAAGTTTGTCCCTTCCATTGGCTCAGTTAAAATAGACTACACACCGGGGACAACGGACATTAACTTCACGCCACAAAAGCCAAAAATTGACACAAAAGTAAATAAACCTATCCATGAATACACACCTGGTCAAGTAACTGGTACAATGATACAAAGACCGCGTGTCGATATTGACGTAATTGGTTAAAAGGAGCTATTAACATGAACATTGAAACGAAATTTTTAGGTGAAGTTGAAGTGAAGGAAGAAGATATTTTCACTTTTGAACATGGCTTACTTGGCTTTCCAGATTTAATGAAATTTGTTGTACTTCCATTAGAAGCAGATTTACCTTTAGTATTACTTCAATCTATCGAACAGCCTGGAATCGGCTTTGTCGTAGCCTTTCCATTTGCCTTTAAGGAGGACTATGCATTCGACCTTAGTGAAGAGGATAAAATCGATTTGAAAATTGAGCAAGAGGAAGATGTATTAACTTATACAATTGTAACATTAAAAGAAAAATTTGAAGAATCAACAATGAATCTACTTGCACCAATTATTTTAAATGTAAAGGACAAGCTTGGGAAACAAATTGTACTGCAAGATAATGTGAAGTATCCATTGCGCCAACCGATTGGTATTTTGGAAGGAAGTGCAAAATAATGCTAGTTCTTTCCCGCAAAAAAAATGAATCGATTATGATTGGCGACCATATTGAGGTTAAAGTGCTCGCTGTCGATGGAGATCAAGTAAAGCTTGGCATAGTTGCGCCAAAAAAAGTGAAAGTACATCGCTCGGAAGTGTTTGAAGCGATTCAAGAGCAGAATAGAGAGGCTTTGGCTGTGACAGTGGATTTTTTAGAGCAGTTGAAGAAGAAGTAGTGTTTATAAAAGGGTGTGTTTTGAAGGTTACAACTTTCCAAAACACACCTTTTATTATTTGATAATTATGTTGTGAGAAAATATTACTTCTAAAGTAGACACATCAAAAATAATCGCCTTGTTAAATGACTCGTTCTAAAATGTTTTTTAGGATCTATCGTTAGCTCGAATTTTTAGAAAAAAGTGTTTTCAATCTTTAATTCTAAAAAATTTCGTGATGACAAACCGACAAAAATTTTGAAAATAATTTTAAATTAACTATTAAACTTTCACAACTACTTACGATATATAAAGTGTAAGGTAGAGGAATTTCATACGTCCAACACCATACTTTCCCACAAGGACGTGGGTCATACAATTAATATTCAAGGAGGAATTCTATCATGAGAATTCAACACAACATTTCAGCTTTAAACACACACCGTAACCTTACTTTCAATAACTCTCAAGCTTCTAAAAACCTTGAGAAATTATCTTCAGGTTACAAAATCAACCGTGCTGGTGACGATGCTGCTGGTTTAGCAATTTCTGAAAAAATGCGCGCACAAATCAAAGGTCTTGATATGGCTACTAAAAACTCTCAAGACTCAATTTCTTTAATCCAAACTGCAGAAGGTGCTCTTAACGAAACACACGCAATTTTACAACGTATGCGTGAATTAGCAGTTCAATCTCGTAATGATACGAATCAAAACACTGACCGTACCTTCTTACAAGATGAAGTTAAACAGCTTAAAGAAGAAATTAATCGTATTGCAACAGACACTGAATTCAATGGTAAAAAATTATTAAACGGAAGTCTTTCAGATAGTGGTTCATTAGTCTTCCAAATTGGTGCTAACGATAAACAAACTATGTCTATGACTATTAATAGTATGAAAGTATCTGCTTTAGATGGTGGATTATCTGATGCGAGTATTTCAACTGGTGGAGATGCGAGTGATGCATTAGCTGTAATTGATAATGCAATTCAAACAGTATCAACACAACGTTCTAAACTTGGTGCTGTACAAAACCGTTTAGAGCATACTATCAACAACTTAGGTGCTGCCTCTGAAAATTTAACTGCTGCTGAATCACGTATTCGCGATACAGACATGGCTGCTGAGATGATGGCATTCACTAAAAATAACATTCTTACTCAAGCTGCTCAATCTATGTTAGCTCAAGCTAACCAACAACCACAAGGTGTTCTTCAATTATTACAATAATTGATTTAAGTAGTTTTATTGCCCATCCTTTCCAAAGGGTGGGTTTTTTATTAATGGGGTATATTGATTACCAAACAAAATACTATTTATGCTAGTTTAAATACATACATTTATAAATATTTTAAATCGTTTTAGAAAATAGAATATAGAGTTTGGAGTATTTGTAATTCAAATATTCCTTTTGTTTTTGCTAATACTTTGCATTTTACAGGGGAGATATATTTTGATGTGGGGTAAATTGGATAGAAATTTCAGTGGTTAATTATTAAATAGAAAGATTAATCGCAATAATTAAAATTATTAAAGGAGTATTATATGGTAATTGTACAAAAGGAAGTGCTGAAAGCTGTAAATGGTGAAAATTACTTGAAGTTAAATGGTTTCTTAATTCATAGTAAATATAATCCAAGTATAGAGGCTAAAAAGTTTGCAGAAAAACATTATAAACCAGAATACATCCATATTATTTTCGGTGCTGGATTGGGCTATTATATTAAAGAATTGGCTAAAATTTTTAAATATAATGAAACACTTTTAGTAATTGATCCATTGTTAGAAAAAGGAAAGAAACTTGAAGGAGCCCAAATTATTGATTTTAGCTATAAAGAGGATGAAATATTTAAACAGCTTTTTAGTAAAATAAAAATCACAGATAATGTTAATCTAATTACAACTCCGAATTATGACAGAGTCTTTGAGGAGGAATATGGATTATTTTTAAAAGTACTTAAGAAAAAGTTAATTATGGATAGAGTTTCAATTAACACTTACAGAAATTTCCAAGATGCTTGGTTGCAAAATTATATAAAAAATTTAAAAAATACAATTATGGATAAATCTATTTCAGTTTTAAAAAATAAATTAAATTACCCAGTTGTTATAGCATCGGGGGGACCATCATTAAATAAACATTTAGATTTTCTTCAGAAAAATAGAGAGAAATTTTTATTAATAGCATCAGGGTCTACAATAAATTCTTTATTAAAGGCTAATATTGAACCAGATTTTGTAGTCTCTATCGACGGATCAGAAGAAAATTGGGGCCATTTTGAGCATCTTGAAATAGGTAATGCAAAATTAATCTATAGTTTAACAAATCATTATAAAATAAGGGATGTATTTAATAAAGATGGTTACTATTTTTTGAATACTAGTAATATTAATTTGTTACCTCATATTTCTAAAATTACCGGTAAAGAAATAATTCCGATTAGAGGTGGCGGGAGTGTCGCAAATTTTGCTTTGTCAGTTGCACTCTTAATTACTAAATCTCCTATTGCTTTGATAGGCCAAGATTTATCTTATACTGGAAATAAAACTCATGCGGACAATAATAAATATTTAAAAGAATTATCCGAGGATGCTATTAATAATAAATCGGTATTTTTAATGGAAGATTGCTATGGGAATGATGTTTATACGGATTATCCCTTTTTAATGATGAAAGAGGCGTTTGAAATGATTATGCTAAATTCTGGTAGGGATAATGTATTTAATTGTACTGAAGGGGGATTAAAAATTAATGGAATACCAAATATGAGATTTCAAGATTTCTTAAATCAATTTGCTCTTGAAAATATATCATTTAAAAATGATATTGAGTATAATGAATTAAATAGTGAGAGTATTAAGCATATAAGGAAGTCAATTACTTATGAAATGGCTATATATATAGAGTTAAAGAAGCTTCTCAATGATTCAATAAAATTATTAAAAGCAAATAAATCGGATATTCAATTTGACTTGCCTATAATAAAAAAATTAGAAAAAAATGATGCTAGAGTAGAAAAATTGTTATCAGAAACATGTATTAATATTGCAACTCAAAGTATAAATATTGAAATAATAAAGTATTATAAACCTAAATTAAATGAAAGTAAAAAAGAAGCTTATAAGAGGATTTATGATCAAAGTGAAACATTGTATAAAAGGTTATTAGCAAAGATAAAAGAGGCAGAAAAATTTTCAAAAGAATTATTAGAAGAAATTTGAAACAAGGGGTATAAATATGAACGATATCAACAGACAAATTATAGAAATAAAGGAAACCTGCAGTGAATTCGTGCCGAAAATTATTTTTTTCTGTGATGAAATTGTTAATAGTATTTTAGAAGAAAAAATTGATACGTTGTTAGTACAGATAACTCAATTTACAGATGCAATTGATTGGCTTATTGAGGTTAATTATAAATTACAGTTAGTTGGTATTGAAGATTATTTAGATATGGGTGGTTTTAAAGAAGTTTTGAATCAAATTAATGATGCATTATATATAAAGGATTACATGTTAATATCTGATATTTTTTTATATGAAGTAAAACCATTGTTAAATGGTCTATTAGAGTAAATAGTGTTTAAATAATATTCCGAGGAAGATTATATATGAATAACAAAATTTTAATAACAGGTGCGGATGGTTTTATTGGCTCGCATTTAACAGAAGAACTTGTACGTCAAGGTTATGATGTACGTGCATTTGTATATTATAATTCTTTTAATTCTTGGGGGTGGCTAGACCAAGCGTCTCCAAAAATTAAATCTCAATTAGATGTTTTTTCAGGAGATATTCGTGATCCTTACGGTGTAAAAGAAGCAATGAAGGGCTGTACACAAGTTTTAAATCTAGCTGCGCTTATTGCAATTCCATATTCTTATCATTCTCCTGCAACTTATATAGATACTAATGTTTCGGGAACATTAAATGTTGTACAAGCAGCAAAAGAGCTAGGGATAGAAAAGGTTGTTCATACCTCAACAAGTGAAGTGTATGGAACAGCTCTTTACGTCCCTATAGATGAATATCATCCGCTTCAAGGGCAATCACCTTACTCTGCTTCAAAAATTGGTGCTGATCAAATAGCGCTTTCATTCTATCGTTCATTTGATACACCAGTTTCAATTATTCGTCCGTTCAATACATATGGACCACGGCAATCTGCTCGTGCTGTTATTCCAACAATTATAAGCCAATTGGCAAGTGGAAAAACGACAATAAAGCTTGGTTCAGTGAGCCCAACACGCGATTTTAATTTCGTAAAAGATACTGTAAGTGGCTTTATTTCTGTAATGGAATCACCGAACTCAATTGGCGAAGTGATTAATATAGGTTCTAATTATGAAGTTTCTATTGGAGAAACGGCAGAAATCATTGCAGATATCATGGGAGTTAATATTAAGATTGAAACAGATGAACAACGTTTACGACCAGAAAAAAGTGAAGTTGAACGGCTTTGGGCAGAGAATAAAAAGGCTAGAGAATTATTAGGTTGGTCACCGCAGTATGGTGGCAAAGAAGGCTTAAGACGTGGTCTTGAAGAAACGATTGAATGGTTTACGGATTTAAAGAATTTAACTCAATATAAGACGGATGTATATAATATATGAATAATCAATGGATACAATTTGCAAACGAAATAAAGTTAATGTATGGGAAAGACTTTGTTACTCTGCATGAACCGACATTTAATGAGGAAGAAATTGAATATGTAACAGACTGTATAAAAACAGGATGGGTTTCTTCTGTTGGGGAATACGTTACACGCTTTGAAGAAGATTTAGCGGAATTTGTTGGTGTAAAACATGCAGTGGCAGTAGTAAATGGTACTGCTGCGTTACATATTGCATTAAAGATAGCTGGAGTAGAGCCAGGAGATGAGGTATTGATGCCTTCTCTTACGTTTGTTGCAACTGCAAATGCTGTTTCTTATTTAGGAGCTACTCCACATTTTATCGATGTGAATTTGGATACTTTAGGGGTAGATCCAAATAAGTTAAAAGTATATATTGAGAAAACTACTGAAATTCGCTGTGGTCAACTTTTTAACAGAAGGACAGGTAGTCGTATTAAAGCACTTGTTCCAATGCATACATTTGGACATCCAGTAGAGTTAGACAAACTAGTTAAGTTGTGTGATGAGTATCATTTAGTACTTGTCGAGGATGCTGCGGAATCTTTGGGAAGTTCCTATAAAGGGAAGCAAACAGGAAGTTTTGGAAAAATTAGCGCTATGAGTTTTAATGGAAATAAAATTGTAACTACAGGTGGCGGAGGGGCTATTCTAACTGATGATGAAGCATTGGCTTACTATGCCAAACATTTAACAACAACTGCTAAAATTCCTCATAAGTGGGCATATAAGCATGACGAGATTGGCTATAATTATCGGATGCCAAATATTAATGCTGCTCTTGGTTGTGCCCAATTAAATAAAATAGGTAACTTTATTACACAAAAACGAAAACTGTTTGAAAAATATGATAATCTAGTTTCTGATGATTTACAAGGTGTTCGATTATTTAAAGAGTCTTCCAATAGTTATAGTAATTACTGGCTACAAACTTTAATTTTAGAGGGAAATCATAATCGAGATGAATTATTAAGTTTATTGAATGAGAATGGTGTAATGAGTCGCCCTATATGGACGCCAATGCATAAGCTTGAAATGTATAAGAAATGTCCTCAGATGGATCTAAGTATGACAGAAGAGCTTAATAAACGAGTAATTAATATACCTAGTACACCGATAAAAGAGGAATAAATTATGAAGAAAAAGATTTGTGTTGTTACTGGAACAAGGGCTGAATATGGGCTATTAGCGAATTTAATGAATCAATTAAAAGAAGATGAAGAATTTCAATTACAAATTATTGTTACTGGGATGCATTTGTCACCCGAATTTGGGAATACTTATCTTCAGATAGAAGAAGATGGATTTGTAATTGATGAAAAAGTTGAAATTCTTCTATCTTCTGATACTACTATTGGTGTTGCCAAATCTTTGGGACTAGCTACAATTGGATTTGCAGATGCCTTTAATCGCTTAAAACCAGATTTACTAATTATTTTAGGAGATCGCTTTGAAATACTTGCAGCTGCACAAACAGCACTTGTCATGAATATACCAATAGCCCATATTTCTGGTGGTGAATTAACTGAAGGAGCAATTGATGATGCAATCAGGCATGCTATTACAAAATTAAGTTCCATCCATTTCCCAGCAAATCAAGAATATAAAAAAAGAATTATTCAACTAGGTGAACAACCTAATCGAATATTTGAAGTTGGAGACCCAGGAGTGGAGAATATCAGGAAAATGGATTTTTTATCAAAGAACGAACTTGAGGGATTTTTTGGATTCCAACTAGATAAATTTTTTCTTGTTACTTTCCATCCAACTACTTTAGAACCCAATCAGGCAAAATTACAACTTACAGAATTGTTTTTAGCCTTAAATAAATTTGAAGAATATAATATAATTTTCACTAAATCAAATGCAGACAGTGATGGGAGAATTATTAATGAAATGATAGATGAGTATACTGCGAAAAATAGCGAACGAGTTAAATCATATTTCTCTTTAGGACAAAAAAGATATCTAAGTACTTTAAAATATGCTAGTGCTGTAATAGGAAATTCATCAAGTGGTATAGTTGAAGCGCCGGTCTTGAATGTCCCTACGGTAAATATAGGGAATAGACAAAAGGGTCGATTAAAAGCTGATTCGATAATAGATTGTGAATCTGTTGAAGTTGAAATTATAGATGCTATTTTCAAAGTAATAAACATTGATTTTAAGGAGAAATTGGAAGGTATTCCACTTAAATATGATGGATATGAAACCTCGTCTAAAATAGTTGAAATATTGAAAGGTTTGGATTTTTCGATATTAACAAGAAAAAAATTTTATGATATATAGGAAGAAGTGAATAATATTCGTATAGGTGGGGACTTTGAAATATTGCCAAATTTAATAGTAGGGCAACCATTAAAAAATAAGAATGATTGGGTTCAGGGGGAAAATTTAGTTTGGACCGATACTGGAAGATCTGCAATATTATTAGCACTACAACAACTATTACAAAAAGGGGTAGACAGAGTAGCTTATTTACCATTATATTGCTGTGAATCAGTAAAACAACCATTTATTCAATTAGATTTTGATATTAAATATTATTCAATGGGTAAAGATTTGCAACACCCATGTTACTTACCGAATGATTTAGAAAATAAAGTTTTTCTCTTTATTAACTATTTTGGTTTTGAGAATAAGCCGGTTTATTCTTGGTTAAAACAAATGTCTCAAAGAAATAATTTTTATATCATAGAGGATTGCGTACAGGCAGCCTTTAATAATTTTAATCATAAATTATCACACTATAAAATTTATAGTTTTAGGAAGTTTACTGCTATGCCTGATGGAGCTGTCCTAATTTCTAGATATCCATTTAATAATTTGAAACTAGATCTAAGCTCTGGTAATGAAAAATTTTTAAGTATGCAAGTAGTGGGAAAAATATTAAGGGGAAGTATTAAAGATGATGATTTATTTTTAAATATGCTGAAGAAATCTGAAGAACTTTTATATAAGGAAATTATACCTAAAGAAATGGCGGATATTTCAAAAATAATCATGGAAAGAATTGATGTTGACGTTTTGAAATATAAAAGAAGAACAAACTGGAGTATTCTCCATAATTTAATAAAAAAAAATAGTTTTCTTAAATCAAATATTATTAGCCTGTACACTCAACTAAGTGATAGTACAGTGCCATTAGGTTATCCTATTATTGTGAATAATAATTTAAGAGACAAATTATTAAATTTTTTTATAACGAAAAATATTTTTTGTCCGGTACATTGGAGAATGAATAACTCACTTATTAAAGAAGATTATGAACTAAGTAATAAAATACTAACAATCCCTATTGATCAAAGAATTGGAAAAAAAGAGTTGGAATATATTGGTGATAATTTAATTACTTTTTTTATGGAGGAGTACAAATGAAAACATATATTATAGCTGAGATAGGGGTAAATCATAACGGAGATATCCATTTGGCAAAAAAGTTGATTGATATAGCTGTTAAAGCAAAAGTGGATGCAGTAAAGTTTCAAACATGGATTACAGAAAAAGTAATGAGTAAAACAGCACCAAAGGCAGAATACCAAATAACAAATACAGGGAATTCAGAGAGCCAATTTGATATGGAAAAAAAATTGGAATTGACATTTAATGAGTTCGAGGAATTAAAGGAATATTGTAATGAATATGGGATTGAATTTTTATCAACACCATTTGATATACAAAGCGCGGATTTTCTAATGAATAATCTGAAATTAGAAATGATAAAAATCCCTTCTGGAGAAATTACAAATGCACCTTTATTACTGTATATAGCACAACACCAAAAAAAAATCATACTTTCAACGGGAATGGCTACTTTATCGGATATCCAAAAGGCATTAGAAGTAATAGCATTTGGTTTAATAAATGATGGAACTGAACCTTCAATTAATGCATTTGAAGCAGCTTACTTATCCGAAAAGGGTCAGCAGTTACTAAAAGAAAAAGTAAGTTTGTTACATTGTACAACTGAATATCCAGCGCCATTAGAAGAAGTAAACTTATTGGCAATGAAATCAATGAAAAATGCTTTTGGATTAAAGGTTGGATATTCAGACCATACAAAAGGTATTGAAATTCCAATTGCTGCTGTAGCACTAGGAGCGACAATAATTGAAAAACATATCACGTATAATAAAAAAGCCGAAGGACCAGATCATGCAGCGTCAATAGAGCCTGATGAACTAAATAAAATGGTCGAAAGTATTAGAAACGTTGAACAATCTTTAGGTAATGGAATTAAGATTCCAACTAGGTCAGAAATAAAAAACAAAGATATTGCTAGAAAAAGTTTAGTTGCTTCTCAAAATATAAAAGAAGGTGAATATTTTAGTAGTGAGAAATTGGATATGAAAAGACCTGGAAATGGAATATCTCCTTTTTATTATTGGGATATACAGGGCTATAAAGCAATAAAAGATTTTAAAATTGATGAGGAGATTGTATTGAAATGATTGTTACCATGGAAGAAGCATTAAAAGTTTTTAATTCACTCCCTAGCTATTTACAATCATTTTATTTACATCCAACATACATAACAAAAGATTCTATTAATAATAGGGAGTTAAAAGTTTGCTTTTTCGTGATTCATCAAGAACACAATATATTTTATCATGCTTTTTATCTAGGAAATGTTTTAAATACAGAGTTAAAAGACATTCAAACCCCTTATGGATATGGAGGACCAATAATATTAGGCAGTCAACAGTTTAAAGAAATGGCAATAAAAAGTTATCTAGAATGGTGTCAAAGCAATAATATTATAGCTGAATTTATCAGATTTCATCCTATAGTAAATACATTAGAATCATATTACGGAAAGATAACGAAAAATAGAGAAACTGTTTATATTGATTTGAATAATTCAGAGGACCTATTGGGTAGTTTTAGTATTCGAGTACGTACTGCGGTAAAAAAAGCTAATAAAAATAATGTCAAAGTTGTTTTTTCAAAGGATCCTATTTTTTTAGAGGCTTTTATTAGAATATATGATGAATTAATGATTAAAAAAAGAGCAGAAACAGAATATTTTTTTGATATAGAATATTATTTGGGTCTTTTAAAAAATGAGCATACGTATTTATTGAGTGCTGTAGATAATAACAATGAAATAATAGCATCTTCTATTTTTTTTATGACAAATAGTATAGCTGAGTATCATTTATCAGCATCAACAGATACCGGGAGAGAATTAAGTGCCTCAAATTTAATGATATACGAATTTGCAGAATTTGCTAAAAAAAATAAAGTGCAAAATTTATATTTAGGTGGAGGTACGGATAATTCTCCTGAAAACTCTTTATTATTTTTTAAAAAAGGTTTCTCTAAATTAAGTAGAGATTTTTATATTGGGAGTTTCATTCATAACCCTATAGAATATAGTAATTTGAAAAATAATTCAAATAATAATAGAGTTTTATTTTATCGTTAAGCTATTATTTTATTAAGAAATCTTACAAAAAATGGAGGGGTATTATTATGTCCTGGGATAAAGTATGGGATGATGTGTTTTTAAATCAAGAGTGGGGAAAATATCCTTCAGAAGATTTAATTAGATTTACAGCAAAAAACTTTTATAAGAGTAATAATCGTAATGCAATAAAAATTCTGGAGGTTGGCTGTGGAGTTGGTGCTAATTTATGGTATCTATCAAGAGAGGGATTTTCTGTTTATGGGATAGATGGATCAGAAATAGCAGTAAAAAAAGCTATTCACCGATTAAATGAGGAATTTTTAGAATGGTCAGGAAATGTAATTCAAGGTGATATATTGAATATTCCTTATCAGAATAATTTTTTTGATGCAGTAATTGATAGTGAGGCAATTTATGCAAATAACTTTGATAATGCTAAAAAAATATATAATGAAATACATAGAGTCCTTAAACCAGGTGGGAAATTATTCACTAAACATTTCGCTAATGGTTGTTGGGGTGATAAAACAGGGGAAAGTGTGGGATATAATTCTTGGATTGTTGAAGAAGGTCCTATGAAAGGAAAGGGATTTACTAGATTTGCAACTGAAGAAGATATGAAAGTGATGCTAGAAAAGTTCCTTATCCAAGAATTTGAGATAATTAGCAGAAGTTTGGAGGAGCGGAAGCGGTTTATCAAGGAATGGGTAGTTATAGCACAAAAGTAAGTTAGAATGGTGGGGATAACTTGAAACGTTGGTCAAATATCGTAGTATATGCAGAACAAACATTGCTAGAAACAATGAAGATAATAGATGAAGGATCTTTGCAATTTGCTGTAGTAGTTAATAAAGAAGGAAAACTTCTTGGAACAGTAACAGATGGTGATATTCGAAGAGGATTGATTAATGGGAAAAGACTTCAAGTTGAAATTAAAGAGATCATGAATACTTCTCCTATTATGGCAAAGACAAATCAACCTAATCAAACCTATTATAAACTTATGCAATCCAAACGGTTAAGACAATTACCCATTGTTGATGAGAATAATATTTTAAAAGATATAATATTTAAAGACTTTAAAGCTGAAAAGGAAAATCTAATTGTACTAATGGTTGGCGGACTAGGTACACGTTTACGTCCATTAACAGACTATATTCCTAAACCGATGCTAAAAGTAGGTGGAAAGCCAATTTTAGAAACAATTATTGAAGGCTTTAAACAATATGGTTATACAAACTTTATTCTATCAGTTAATTATAAAAAAGATATTATTCAAAACTATTTCCAAGATGGTACTGATTTTGGTGTATCAATTAAATACATAGAAGAAAACATACGAATGGGAACAGCCGGTGCTCTTTCCTTACTCCAAAACAAACCGGAAAAACCTTTTTTCGTTATGAATGGTGATTTGTTAACACAAGTAAACTTTGAAAAGCTGATGGAATTTCATGAGAGTCACGGCGCAATAGGAACAATGTGTGTACGAGAATATGAATATCAAGTTCCATTTGGAGTAATTGAAACAAAAGGGGAATGCTTAGTTTCGATTAAAGAAAAACCTAAACATAAAAGCTATGTAAATGCGGGGATTTATGTTTTAAGTCCAGAAGCCCTGAATTATATTCCTGAAGGGGAATTTTTTGATATGCCAGCGCTTTTTGAAAAAATTATTAAAGAAGAAAAGGTTGCTACAGTTTTTCCTATTCAAGAATACTGGCTGGATATTGGAAGAATGGATGATTTTGAGAAAGCGAATATAGAATATGAGGAGCAATATAAATGATACCCAAGATTTTAGCTATTATTCCTGCTCGTGGAGGATCAAAAGGGGTCCCACGTAAAAATATACATGAGTTAGCAGGTAAGCCTTTAATAGCTTGGACTATCGAAGAGGCAAAAAAATCAAAGTATATAACTAGACTTATAACATCATCAGAGGATGAAGAAATTATCGAGGTTGCAAAAAAGTATGGATGTGAAGTTCCGTTTAAAAGGCCGATAGAGTTATCACAAGATAATACTCCAGGAATAGAGCCTGTACTACATGCTATTGAGCAATGTCCGGGGTTTGATTTAGTAGTACTTTTGCAACCCACATCTCCATTAAGAACTGTTGAAGATATTGATGGATGTATAGAATTTATGTTGAAGCAAAAAGCAAATTTTTGTGTTTCTGTAACGGAACCCGATAAATCGCCCTATTGGATGTATACATTAGAGGGGGGAAGTATGCAACCGTTAATTATTCCAGATAAACTTATTACAAGGCGTCAGGAGTTACCGAAGGTCTATGCATTAAATGGTGCAATTTATATAGCGAAAATTGATGCGTTATTAAAGGCAAAATCCTTTTTAACAGAAGAAACTAAAGCATATATTATGCAACAAGAGAACTCCTTTGATATTGATACTATTACCGATTTTGAGGTCTGTGGGTATTTGCTAAAGAAATAGTCAGATGTAATGGTATACGTGGTAACATCTTACAAATTAATACTACAGAATATCATATTTGCTTATTAAAAAACCGATATTCTACCTATGGTAAATTGCACCGATAATATCAGTATTATCATAAGTTCTTTTGGTATGTCAACACTAAACTGGACAAAAATTATAAGGTCTGTTGCTTGAATTCCACAGGCGTTAAATAGCCCAGTGTTCCGTGAATTCGAATGTTATTGAACCAGTGAACATAATCATCAAGTTCAAGAGCGAGCTGTTCAAGTGAAGAGAAGTGTGCTCCATTAGCGAATTCTGTTTTAAATACTTTAAATGTCGCTTCAGCCACGGCATTATCATAAGGGCATCCTTTCATGCTCAGCGATCGCTGGATACCGAATGTTTCAAGTGCCTCTGAAATTAGTTTATTATCAAACTCTTTTCCTCTGTCTGTATGAAACATTTTGACATTATTTAAGTTCGCCTGGATGCTCGAAACCGCTTGATACACAAGCTCTGCAGTCTTATTTTCACCAGCACTATGACCGATAATTTCACGATTGAAAAGGTCAACAAATAAGCATACATAGTGCCACTTTTTTTCGACACGAACGTATGTTAAATCGCTGACAATAACCGCTAATTGTTCATCCTGCTGAATTGACGCTGCAGTTCATTTTTTACAGGTGCTTCGTTACAACTTGATTTATATGGCTTAAATTGCGCCACCGTATAGTTTGATACCAGCCCTAATTCATTCATTAGTCGCCCAATGCGACGACGAGAAACTTGTTTTGGTTGAGGTAACTTGCCTAACTCTTTCTTGATTTTACGTGTGCCATAATTATTACGGCTCTCTTTAAAAATACGGGCAATTTCCTTTGAAATCTCTGTATCTTCGGCTTTTTTCACACGTTTGCTAGATAGATTGGCATGAAAATAATACGTACTCTTTGGTAGATTAAGGACGTTACACATCGCTGATACCGAATATTTGTGAGCATTATTTCGAATCACATCTATTTTCGTCCCATGATCAGCGCTGCTTGCTTTAAAATATCGTTCTCCATCAATAATCGTTGGTTTTCTTTACGTAATCGAGCCAGCTCATTTTCTTCTTCTGTTCGATTATCTTTGGCAGCGAAAGAACCTGTTTCTTTATGATTTTTAATCCAACGATCTAACGCAGAAGGTGTAATATCATATTCTCTAGCAATATCTGCACGAGATTTACCATTTTCATAAAGCTTCACTAATTGCAGTTTAAATTCGGGTGTAAAAGTTCGACGTTGACGTGTCATAGTAGCACGCTCCCTTTAGTTAATAGTCTAAGTTTACAAGCCCTTATTTTATCTGTCCAACTTAGTGTAGCCTATCCATTTTTTTACCGAAGTAGTGCAGGTCCCCTAGTCTACTTTGTTTTCTAAAATTAACTATAGTGTACCTATATTTTAATACTATATTAACATATAACTATTTAATTACGGAGTTGGGTCTAAAAAAACGATATTTTTTTTATACAATTGATACTATTAATTGATGGGGGAGACAAAAGAATTTGAGCTATAGCTATACGATAAATATTCCTGCACACCATAATATATATACTGGAAGCAACGATAGAAAATGACGGATAGATTATTCTGTTCCTGAAAAAGGAACTGATGAAGATACGGGGATTTTTGTTTTTGTTCCTGGATTTGGTGGGAATATTGACTCTAAAGTGTATAAGAAAATGAGGACATTTTTTCTGACAAGTATAATGTTGTTGCTGTTCAGTTGTAATTATTTTGGAAGTAACTTTATGCAAACAGCAGATAGAATTTTAGTAGATACTCCATTTGTCTCGCATCTGAGAAATTAAGATCAAATATTATTTAATAAGGATTCATCATTATTTTAAAGTATAATAAGTAAATACGATTTTAATATTAAGACTAAGGCATTATTAGATGAATTTATAGATGAATTTGTAGATATGGGATATATGTAGGCAATTGATATTATTACCTCAGTTGAAGCAATAAAAATAATTCTAATTGAAAATCTATTACCATTTGATGGGGATAGAGTGTTAGGATTTGGACAATCTCAAGGAGCATTTTTGTTACATTTGGTGAATAGACTTGCACCACATCTGTTTTCACAAATTATTGATATTGTCGCATGGGTTGAACCAAAATATTTATACAAAATCGTTCACTTTTAAATGCAGTTGGAAATGCAATAATATTATATGAGCATTGTCCTTACATAATTTATACAGTAGGTTTGATTATGGTGCTTATATCTATTCATGCCTAGGTACAACTGATGATTTAGTTGATGTACAGGATAAAGAAAGAGCATTAAAACTGGTATCCAATGTAGATTTTGAAGTTATAGGTAGTAAAGAGGTTAATGGAGTAATTTTTAAATCAACTAATCACGGTTTAGATGCAGATTTTATAAATTTAGTAGATTATGCTCTAAAAAAAATTCTACATATAGAAATAAATTAAAAAAACAAAGTAATATATAGTTAGTAGTTTACATACAAATCTAAGTGTTGATTTTTTAAACGGGTTGCCAATGTTTCAGATTGAAATAACAAATTAACTAATCTTCATTTTTCATAAAAGAGCATAACATTGGTGCCTAAAAAATATGGTGCTTTGCTATGCTTTTTTCTTTTTATATAAATTCTTTATATGTACAGAATTCTAGTACAAGTAATGATTGGTTTGATTATTATAAATGCTCATTCCTATCAATAATTCTTAAATTGCAGTTTTAGTAAAATAAAGAAATAATCTTCCGATATAAAGAAAAAGTAATTAAATACGCTCTAATTAAATTCAAGGAGGATGGATATTATGCGTATTACCTCTCAATCTTCAGTTGAACAAACAACATCGACTAAAAATAGTCATAATATTGAATCGGCAACAGGTAAATTGGTTACACAAGGAAGTGAAGATACTACAATTCCATCAGATGATAAGTATTTAGAAATTAATGATAAAAATACAAGTAAGATCGAACAAGCTGTGATTACGATGAATGAGATGCTAGAAGTAACTCATAGCGCGTCAAAGTTCATGTATCATGAAGGTTTGGAACGCTATTATGTAACAGTAGTCAATAAAGATACGGATGAGGTAGTAAAAGAAATCCCGCCAAAAAAGCTACTCGACGCCTTTTATGAAATGCAAAAAATGTTAGGTATGATTGTAGACGAAAAAATTTAAATTATTGGAGGTAAAAAGTTATGGCATCAACAAACGCAACTTCGTTTTCATATTTAAGTACAACAGGTAATCGTTTTACTGGGTTAGCTTCAGGTATGGATATTGATTCAATTGTAGAAAAGTTAATGAAAGCTGAAAGTGCAAAGATGGAAAAACTTCAGCAACAAAAGCAAAAATATGAATGGCAACGTGATTCTTATCGCGACATAAATAGAAAAATGGAAGCTTTTAGATCAGAGGCTTATGATAAATATAAGCCAAGTTCATTTCTAACAAAATCTGCTTCAGTATCTGATTCTAGTAAGGTTTCTGTTACAGCAGGGTCTTCTTCAGCAGGGTCATTAGAAATTTCATCAGTATCAAATTTAGCTAAAGGTGCAACAAAATCTGGAAGTTTAAATAAAGTTAATACTCTAAACAGTAGCCATAAATTATCTGATTTAGGTATTACATCAAGTGGTACGGCAAAATTCACGATTAATGGTGAAGATAAATCATTTGTTTACAATCCAAGTGATTCAATTGACTCAATTGTTTCAAAGTTAAAGTCGGTTGGGTTTGATAATGCTAAATTTGTAAATGGTTCTTTTTCTTTAGGACAGGATGTAGAAGTAACTGTTGATAACGTTAATTTCCTTAAACAAATTGGTTTCAATAAAAGTGTCGATGATACATTAGCAAGTACCGATATATCTCAAACAACTATTCCAACAAGTGGCTATACAGCAAATAGTGCATCAACTTTGAAAGATTTAGGGCTAAACTTAAATGACTTAAATAAGGGTGAGCTGACTTTTAACATTCTTCAAAAAGATGGTTCTATGAAAGCAACTACAATAGAATATAAGGAAACGGACACTATTGATCAATTAGTGGAACGAATCAATAGCTCAGGATCTGGAGCAACTGCTATTTTTAGTAATGGTCAATTATCTTTAAGTACTGCAGCAACAGGTGAAGCAGCTGGTGGTTCACTACAAGTTTTATCCGACACAGGTAATGCGCTATTTTCATCAATTGGTTTTTCTACGAATGCAACAGGTGAAATTGCAAATGGTCAAAATGCTGAATATACTGTAAATGGCATTACTAAAACATCCCAGACTAATACATTTACTGAATTAGGTTATTCAATTACATTAAACAAAACATTTACAGATGGACCTGTGACAATTTCATCAAATACCGATTCGGATGCGGTTGTAAATCAAGTAAAATCTTTTGTTGAGTTATATAATGGTCTAATTGAAAGCCTGAATTCACCTATAAAAGAGAAAAAAGATTATAATTATAGCCCTTTAACAGATGCTCAAAAAGCCGAAATGTCGGAAGATGAGATCAAAAAATGGGAAGAAAAAGCGAAACAGGGTATATTACGAAATGATAATGCAATAAGCTCAGTTGTTTCAAATATGCGGACAGCTATTTACTCAATTAGCACAGATAAAGATAAACAGTATAATGCTTTATATAAAATAGGTATTACTACATCCGGAACGTATTCAGATAATGGGAAATTAGTAATTGATGAAGACAAGCTTAAAGCAGCAATTGAAGCAAACCCAGAGGCAATTGCAGATTTATTTACACGGTCTAAGGGAGCAAATGGTTCAGAAGATCAAGGTGGATTAATTACTCAATTAAGAAGTATAGCTAAAATAGGAATTGATACAATCGCTACAAAAGCGGGGAAAGAAGGATCTGCTGACAATTCATTTACTTTAGGGAAAAATTTAATTTCTGTTGAGGAAAAAATTGAAGAATGGAAAACGAAATTGAAG
>DEQI01000007.1:3444-4836 GCA_002360295.1 Planococcaceae bacterium UBA3370 | reverse complement strand
CGCTGGAATATCAGGATAGTAGTAATAGTTTTGTGTTTGGGAGTGATAAATCCTCGTGAGGGAGTGGCAAAACACATGGAGGTAGTGCCAATTCCGCAAGAGGTAGTGAATCCCCGGCACCAGACCAAAATATTGAGATAAAACGACTAATATATAACAATATGTAAATTTTAGAAAAATAGTGCTATAAATTAACTGAAAATGTCGAATACATAGTATAATATTGAAATGAAAATGTAATAAGAAACAATGTAGTAGAGTGCTATAATAGTGTGGTAAGAAAAAATCTATATAACAGATAAGCCTGTTTGATAGAATTTAGGTGGTCAAAAAAATATGATACAAATGAATAATGTCATAAAAAAATATCCAAATGGCGTAGTTGCATCAAACGGAATATCTATTGATATAAAACAAGGTGAATTTGTATATGTTGTAGGTCCAAGTGGTGCAGGAAAATCTACTTTTATAAAATTAATGTATAGAGAAGAAAAGCCGACATCTGGTGAGGTAATTATTAATGGTATAAATTTGACGACATTAAAAGACAGTCGGGTACCTCAACTACGCCGGCAGCTAGGGGTAGTATTCCAAGACTTCAAACTATTACCCCGCCTTAATGTATATGAAAATGTCGCATTTGCTATGGAAGTAATTGAAGAACATCCGAAAAGAATTCGGAAACGTGTAATGGAAGTACTAGAGCTTGTCGGATTACAGCATAAAGTGAGAATGCTGCCGAGCGAATTGTCAGGTGGAGAGCAGCAGCGTGTCGCGATTGCTCGATCTATCGTCAATATGCCCAAAGTTGTGATTGCGGACGAGCCAACAGGAAACTTAGATCCTGAAACATCTTGGGAAATTATGCGTATTTTTGAAGAAATAAATGCTCTTGGCACGACGATTGTAATGGCAACACATAACCGTGAAATCGTTAATACAATTCGTAAACGAGTGATCGCTATTGAAGGCGGTATGATTGCTCGTGATGAATACGGAGGTGACTACGGTTATGAAGGGTAGAACGTTAAGTAGGCATATCCGAGAAAGTTTTAAATCTCTAGGACGTAATAGTTGGATGACATTCGCTTCTATTAGTGCAGTAACTGTCACTTTATTACTTGTGGGTGTCTTTACGATTATTATGTTGAACCTTAATAATGTAGCAAAAGATTTAGAAAATGATGTCGAAATTAAAGTGTTAGTCGATATTATTGCAGATTCTGAAGAAGCTAAGCTTGCAGAAGAAAAGCTGATTAATGAAATACGTGAATTGCCGGATGTGGCAGAAGTAGTTTATTCGTCCAAAGATGAGGAGTTACAAATACTCATTAAAAATTTTGGTGATGAACTGAGTTTATATGAACAAAATAACCCGCTCTATAATGTGCT
>DEQI01000007.1:0-3307 GCA_002360295.1 Planococcaceae bacterium UBA3370 | reverse complement strand
GGTATTGTTTTAATTTTAGGGTTACTATTTACGGCAATGTTTTTAATTTCAAATACAATTCGAATTACGATTATTGCGCGTAAAGATGAAATAGAAATTATGAAGCTAGTAGGGGCTACAAATTCATTTGTCCGTATACCATTCGTCATCGAAGGTATGCTGTTAGGATTGTTAGGTTCTATTATACCTATCGTTGTTGTATCAGTCATTTACTACAATATTTATCAAGTAGTCACTCCAAAATTAAAGGGTGAGCTGTTACAACTGTTGCCAACTACACCATTATTATATCAAGTAAATGGCTTGCTCATTGTCCTCGGTATGTTTATCGGTATTTGGGGAAGTTTCATGTCTGTCCGGAAGTTTTTAAAAAAATAGCGAGCGTTGAAGGGAGTACTTATTTTGAAACAGTTACGAAACAAGTCACTGCATAAGTGGATAGGTGCATGCTTAGCGATCTTATTAGTCGTACAAGTACCTGTAGCATATGCTAGTACATTAAGCGATTTAAAAGAAAAAAAGAATGCGATTGAACAACAAAAAAATCAATTAAATAATTCTATTAACGAAAAATTAAATGAAATTAATACAAACGAAAATAGACAGGAAAAATTATTAGCACAAATTCAAGAACTAGATACTGAAATTACGAAAACAAATAAAGAAATTGATGAAGTAGTTGAAGATATTAAAGAGGCTAATAAAGAAATTTCAGAGCTTGAAGATGCTATTGCCGTGCTTGAGAAAAAAATCGAAGAGCGTGATGAATTATTACGTGATCGCGCTCGTGCGATTCAAGCAGGTGGAACGGTTTCTTATTTAGATGTACTGCTAGGTGCTAATAGCTTTGTCGACTTTATTGACCGTTTCTCAGCTGTCAATACATTAATGGAAGCCGACCGTCAAATTATGCGTGACCAAAAATCCGATATTGAAAGTTTAGAAGAGCAAAAGGTTATTTTAGAAAATAAGAAAAAGAAATTAGAAGATAACTTAAATGAGCTAGATCGTTTACGTAAATCTTTAGCTACACAGAAAGAAGATAAAAATAAATTAATAGATGAGCTTGAACAAGAACAAGCAAAACTAAAAAGCGAAAAGAAATTATTAGAGGAACAATATTCTGAAGCACTTGAAGTGGATGAACAATTACAGCAACAAATTATTGCTGAACAAAAACGTCAAGCAGAAATTGCACGTCAATTAGAACTAAAACGTCAACAAGAAAATGCGAATAATAATATTCCAGATGTAGCTGCTGGTACTTGGACAAAACCAGCAAATGGTCGATTTACTTCTGGCTATGGATGGCGAAACATTGGCTATGGACCAGAATTCCATTATGGTATAGACATTGCCAATTCACCGGGAACACCTATAGTAGCAGCGACTGATGGCGTAATATCCTATGCAGCACCACTTTCTACATACGGAAATGCGATTATTATCACTCATTCGATTGATGGAGAAATTTTCACAACAGTGTATGCCCATTTAAACACTATTGATGTAAGTGTTGGTGATGTTGTCTCTAAAGGAGAAACAATCGGAGGAATGGGAAGTACAGGTCGTGTAACAGGTCCTCACTTGCATTTTGAAATTCATATTGGTGAGTGGCGTGGTCAAAAACATGGCTCAGTAAATCCATTACGTTATATTTCTTTATAAAACATAATACAGGGTGTCTGGAAGTAACTTATTCCAGGCACCCTTTCTTGTTTGCTTACATCCTAAAAATGTCTTTTGGTTCATTATTATAACTAGGGGGGGATCATGGCACGCTACGCCCCCAGGAAATCATGCTGTCGAAACGGAAATCAACCCCGTGTTATGTTGAAGAACCAACTCCTTTCCTTTATGTAAAAATTCCGATAAGTATGCTATCCTAAAATTAACCCAATTTGGAGGGGACATATGAACAAAAAAAATATTGGATTATTACTTGTTCTCTTTTTAATAACCATTATGCTAGGTACTTACATAAAGCAGGAAATCGAACAAAGCCAACAAATTAAAGCAGAAGCGATTGGGCGGGAAGTGGAGTTAGTAGGGGCTGAAAAAGGGAAGTTAGCGCCTGATTTTACGCTACCTACAATAGATGGTGAATCCGTGTCGCTTTCGGATTATAAAGGGAAAAAGGTGATATTAAACTTTTGGGCTTCATGGTGTCCACCATGTAAAGTAGAAATGCCGCATATGCAACAATACTATAAAAAATATAGTGAGAGTGATCAGGTTGTCATTTTAGCTGCTAATTTATCCTATTCAGACGGTTCAAAAGATAAAGTACAGCAATTTGTCGATAGTTTTGATGTATCTTTTCCCGTTTTGATGATGAATAATAAAAATGTTGTAAAGTTATATGAAATCATTTCGTTACCAACGACATTTATCATTGATACAGAAGGCCGTATCCAACATAAAATTGTGGGACCTCTTGATCAACAGGCAATTAAAAACTATGTGCAAGGAATAAATTAATAAAAAGTCCATTCGGCTTTTATGTATGACTTGGCCAAACCTTTCATAATTTGATTAGTAGGAGGGTAGTGTCGATGCGTAAAAGCCGAATTTTTTTGTTGTTCATTGCTGTATGTTTAGTTGTGGCTGGAGTCATGTGGTGGAATAATCCGATACAATTCGCTAAGAAGAATTCAGATACGAAACTAGAAGTGATTGACGAATTATATTCAATTATATCGAAACAATCCGTGTATGATACAACATCTGAAGCACTAGTAGAAGGAGCCTTGAGGGGAATGGCATCTGCCATAAAAGACCCTTATAGCACTTATTATAATGGGCAGGAAGCAGCGATACATAAGCAATCGCTAGCAGGAGAACGAGTAGGAATTGGTATCGAAATTGCAGAAAAAAATGGGCGATTTATTGTGATCGCACCTATGAAAAAATCCCCTGCGGAGAAAGCAGGAATTCGACCGCTAGATGAAATTATTCAAATTGATGATGTGCGTCTTGAAGGGAAAACAATGGGGGATGTCATGCAGCTCATGCAAGGCAAAGTCGGGCAAAATGTAGCACTCGTATTATACCGACCAAGTGTAGATCGTCATATAAAAGTAACAGTGGAAAGAGCCGAACTAAAAAATGAAACAGTTGAGGCCCATGCAATTGAGCGTGAAGATGCTCAGTTTGGCTACATATCAATTTCTTTATTTGGTGAAAAAACTGCAGAAGAATGGAAAAAAGCTATTGAAAAAGTAGAAAATGAAAATATTAAAGGGTGGATCGTCGATGTACGTGATAATCCAGGTGGCTATTTATTTAGCGTAGCCGATTTAATTAG